>VKHO01000045.1 GCA_011125455.1 Chlamydiales bacterium STE3
TACGATAAATCGGTTCATTTTGCATGGGTAGTCCCGTTTTCTTTCGTCAGAAACAGACTACTCCATGCTTTTTTTATTTACATGCTATTTTAAATTCGATGTGAGGGCTATTGTGCAACAAGGCCATCGAGGAAGGGCATAAATTAAAAGAATACTATACAACTAAAAATATTACTGTTGGAAACGAACCTATTCAAATAGATGAAAGCTTAGTGGACTTTTCTGAATATCCAGGAAAAGCAGAAGAACTTAGAGAAGTAGCAAAAGATCTTGTTCAAGCAATAAATAATAAAATTTCCAAAAGCTCAAATGAAGAGTCTGTAAAAGGACGTCGACACATTTATATCAATACAAATAACAATCGATTTCAAGGGTGGAATAATGAGTTAATTGATAAGAGTATTTCTCCGAATTCATATAAAACAGATGAGGAGTATTACAATGCTACATACCTTGGATATGTAGTAAAAAAATTGATAGAATTAGGCCATATTCATAAACTCATTAACCATAACGGTCATGGATACTTCCTGCAAGCCTAAGTGGTTAACGAAAAGCTCCGATTCTGGCATTGGAGCTTTTCCTGTTGCGCATAGCGGTTGGATGGTATCGGTTAGTGAGGCGGATCCCCGCCCTCATAACCCGCTGCTCGCTGGTTCAAGTCTAGCTTAACCCAATTTTTTTTATATTTCTCAAAATCAACATCTTTTATTTTGAGATACTCGCTCCAAATGTAAACCACATGGCATTGCATCAGAACTTTTGTCAGGATTCCCCTCCTTTCACACTATTCTAGATCTTCCCTTGCCCACTTAGTCATTAAACGGTTTGGTCGATCTTGTTTTCGGCTGATTTGTATTTTAGGTTTTTGGTAGCATGATTTTTCCTAAACACTTAATTTTTTTAAGCTGCAGACAGATTGTGAAATTTTTTAAAAGGAGTGCAAATCGCTTCAAAATGGTGTTACGCCATTTTGTTTCGACTGCAACTTTTTTATTGCCTGCCCTTGGAACGCCTGGAATTGCTTTATCGCTTAACAGTTTTGAATGATGTGTTTAAAATAATATGACAGAAAAACAATCCCTCCCACCTCAATATATTATTGATTGCTTAAATGCCAATTACGGTATCGCAGTTACTACGCTTATATTTCTTCCTTTAGGAGCGGATATGAATGCGTCCGTATATAAAGCTGAGACACATAACGGGCTGTCCTATTTCGTAAAGCTAAAACGTGGCCATCCCTATGATATTAGCGTTATAATATTAGCATTGCTACAGGCATCAGGAATTCAACAAATTATTCCACCTATCAAAGCAATCAATGGCAAGTTAACTCAGTGCATCAACGATTTTACTCTTACCCTATATCCATTTGTCGATGGGCAGAATGGGTTTTGCTATACTCTAAAAAATGATCAATGGATTACCCTAGGTAAAGCATTGCGGCAAGTTCATGAATTTGAGGTACCACCATCAATCAAAGCTCAGATTAGGAAAGAAGCTTATTCATCCAAATGGCGGAAAGCCGTTCGATCGCTTGATGACCATATTGATGGGAACCTAACCGGTAATGAAACGGCTTTGAAGTTACAAGCATTTATGAAGGAGCACAGGACGATAATTCATCGCCTGTTAGATCGAGCCGAATCTTTAAGCCAAAAGATCCAGGAACAATCGCCCGAATTTGTCCTGTGCCATTCAGACCTTCATGGCGGGAATGTATTGATAGATAGAAATGACGCCATCTACATAGTGGATTGGGATGAACCTATTATGGCCCCTAAAGAACGTGATCTCATGTTTATTGGTGGAGGTGTAGCTAATGTCTGGAATAATCCTCACGAGGAAGAATTTTTTTATAAAGGCTACGGAAGTACTAACATCAATAGGGTAATCCTAGCCTATTATCGACATGAACGAATTGTAGAAGATATTGCAGAATACGGTGAAGCGTTGCTTTTGACAACGGCCGGAGGTGAAACCAGACTAGAAATGTACAAACAGTTCATAGACATGTTTGAACCAGGCGGCGTGGTGGAGATAGCATTCAAAACAGATGAGGGATTAGCCCTTTAAGGATCAAGATATTCATGAAGAAAAGAGCTGACCAAATTCGCCTTGTGAGATGCATGCAAGATACCGATTGGGATTTTGCTAAGAAATTAAGAAACAAATACTTTTTTGATCTCCTATCAACTAAAGACCCCTATACATGGACATTTGACCATAAAGAACACGTGCACTTCATCCTTTATCAAGATGAAACAATGACTGGCTATGCACACATTCAGCTTTGGCCTAATAACCGAGCTGCACTGAGAATTATTGTCATTGATGAGCCTTATAGGAATGATGGATTAGGCAGTCAATTTTTACACTTTTGTGAACAATGGCTGAAAACACACGGTATTAAATCTCTGCACGATGAAGCAAGACCCAGTGCAATACAATTCTATCGTAAAAATGGCTATATTGAGATGCCTTTCAATGATCCCAGTGGCGAACAACCAAGCATTTACGACCTTGCTCTAGGGAAAATGTTATGAAAACGATGATAAGCTGAAGAAAATAAAATGACAGACCCTAATCCCAATTCCCCATATTGCATTAGCTAGACGAATCATTCGCGATTACAGCTCTGAACCAAAAGGATTATCTCCTAACAACAAGACCCATGTATATGGCAAGTTATGGTCAGAAAAATCAGTCTGCATTACTCTTAGATGGAAGTTTACCTTTAGAGTCTCTTCTTCAAATGTATTAGACGGTCTGAAAATCAACTTTAAAAAGAATGAGGTAATATGACTCATCAATGGGAACCACAGCAAACTATTGAACCACCACTTGCTTTGCAATTAATTAAAGAGCAATTTCCTGAACTTTCTTCTAAAAATATTCGCTTACTAGGGGCTGGCTGGGATAATACAGCTTTTATTATCGATGAAGAATTGATCTTTCGATTTCCTAGAAGAGAAATTGCTCTTTCTCTTTTAGAGGCCGAATGGTGTGCGTTACCTAAGCTAGCCTCACGTCTTCCGGTACCTATTCCGATTCCTCAATGGAAAGGTTCGCCAACCCCCAATTTTCCCTGGCCTTTTATTGGCTATCGCTTAATTGCTGGCTTCACTGCCTGCTATGCTAATCTCCTTGAAGATGAAAGAGCCGCACTTGCAGAACCTATTGCTAAATTCCTTGCATTACTTCATGCGACGCCTAAGTCAGAATTTTCAGAATGCTATATTCCAGAAAATAACCATAGCCGAATAGATGGGGCTTTATTGACTACCAAAATAGAAAAAAGCTTTGAAGAACTCTCTTTACTTGGCTTGCTAGAAAATAGAAAAGGACTTGAGCTTACAGTGCAAAATTTGCAAAATTTTAGAGCACCAGTTAATTCATTCCTTGTACATGGAGATTTCTATGTAAGACATCTTCTTATTGATCAAAAACACGAGCTAGTAGGAGTTATCGATTGGGGTGATATTCATTGGGGAGATCCTGCAATCGATCTTGCTATTGCCCACAGTTTTTTACCAGTACAAGCACATCAATCTTTCATAAAAGCTTACGGAGATATATCGGAAGAAACATGGATATTAGCTAAATTAAGAGCAATTTACAGCAATACATTACTTGCCTTATTTGGTTATCATTCTAATGATCCAAATATTATGCGTGAGGGACTCCGTTCTCTTAAAATGATGGCTGCTAAGTGATCTCAAATATTTTAAAGGCTCCTTTAAGTCGAGAAATCAAAAAGGAATATGATAGGTTAATGAATGCCACAGCTTCAATTCCTATTTCTTTTCGTAATGTGAAAATAATGGAAGGAACTGGGGGAAAGTAAGTGTAGCAGATCTGATTGCTTATCAAATTGGTTTGGGCAAATGCTTAATTAGGTGGTATGAGTCGGGAATAAAAGGAGAAAGCCCTGAAATGCCTGACGAAGGCTTTTTAAAATGGGATTATGTCGCTATAGCTCAACATTTTTATGCAAAGCATCAATATAATCGATTTGAGCAGCAAGAAAAGGCGTTTCATCAGGTGGTTTCTGAAATTATCAACATGGGTGAAAACGAATAACAAGCTGGAAATTTAGAGCAAATTGGAGTTTGGGTATGGGGTATTCTTTTGTCTGGAAAGCAATGGCCCTTATCCAAGTGGATCAAAGTTAATACCTGTTCCCCTTACAAACGCGCTTATTCTACTATTAGAAAAACTTTTCTATAACATGCTAATTTTCCGCAAATGAACAGAAAAAAGCGGAAAAGACCATCCCACAGTTTTATTAACCAAAGAACCCTGATGAAGGCTAATCTCGATTTGCCTTACTTACCCCCTGTACCTTTAAAAAAAACTCTCTGCATTTTTAGCAAACAAATTTTATCGATTGTTTGTGGGGATAAATAATGCTTTTAAATCATCTTGAAGCTTTTTATCATTTAAATTTTATGTATCTCATTTGGCCCTAAATATCTATACCCAAAGTTCAGGTTATTGTACAAATTTGCAATCTAATCAACAGCCTAGAGTTTGATAAACATAATATGCCTATCAAGTTCTAAGGGTTATACCTTCCGCGTACTCTCTAATGAATGGCAATGCAAGCACGAAAGGTCTTTAAGACCATGTGGGCTACCTCTTCATATGAAAGTTCGTTTAGCAAAATATATAAAACTTTTGCCCGCGTTATGCCTAACTTTAAACATATCGAGTATGCAATCAATGGTTCGGCTTACACGAAATCAGAAAAGAAAACTCTTAAGGTCGATACGGTGACTTTCTCATCAACTTTTCAATAAACATTTGAGGAAAATAGGTTCTTATGCAAGAATTAAACTAACACTTAGTAGTGTGCAAAAGTTAAATTAGGAGTAAAAAATGTTTACAAAGCAGTCTTTGACCAAGACTTCTCCTTCGAGGATAGGTCTAACTTTCATTTCTTCTAATCTCTCCTCTTTTGTCCCTTCTTATTATCCTTCCTATTATTCTTACTAATTATCCCATTTATTTTTAACGTTTACTCATCTTAAAGATAGCATAACGTACTTTCAGCATTGCGTAACAAGGCTATAGCTTTTTTGCGTTAATAATTAATTTTATAAATAAATTTATTTTTTATTTGGGAAGGTTTTATGCAACATTCAAAGCCATGCCGTGGTTTAACCACAACAAAAGCTCCATTTATTGAAAATGCTCAAAATGCAGGCCAATTATTTATTCAACAGGCCTATGAATTATACGATGAAAATAATCAGAAAGCGTGGAAAAAATTATACGCTCTTTTGCGCCCAAAATGGGAAAAATACGCAAATAAAAAATTTATGGAGGGCATTCAATCGCTTTGTTTGAATCCTTATCGAATCCCTAGGTTGGAAGAGATAAATGCGTTTTTAGAACCACTCACAGGTTTTAAAGCAAAAGCGGTTAGCGGTTATGTGCCGACCTATTTATTTTTTGATAGTTTAAAACGTCGCGAATTCCCAACCACAATCACGATTAGGGATAGTGATCGTTTAGACTATTTACCTGAGCCAGATATTTTCCATGATATTGCAGGACACGTTCCTATGCATACAGATAAAACATTTGCTAGTGTACTTGTTAGATTTGGCTCTCTTGCTCATATAGCAGCAAAACGCCATGCCCATATCACAAATAGAGAAGAAAAATTGGCAAAAATTCGAAGCAATATTCAAGCTTTATCAAGGTTTTTTTGGTTTAGCATTGAATTTGGACTTATGCGCGAAGATGGCCGTATATGTGTATACGGAAGTGGCCTTTTAAGTTCTGCAGGTGAAATCGAACATTCAGTTGAATCCCCAAATGTTCAAAGATACCCTTTTCAGCTAGAGTGGGTCATCAATCAATCATTTGTAATTGATCGCTTTCAATCTCTACTATTTGTGATTGATTCCTTTGAACACCTTTATGAAGAGGTAGATCGATTAGAACGTTGGTTGCTGGAAGGGAAGTTAGACTACATCTGTCCTGGAGAGCCAAGCGTTATTGAAGCAGATTTGAAAGCTTTTTTAGAGGTCGAAAATGAAGAATGAGATGAGCCTTTCAAACCAGGAAAAGGTGTACCATGCTATTAGCACAACCTTTTGTGTCATTGTGGTCCTTTCTAACATCATATCTGCAAAGATAGTCGTGTTACCCTATCTAAACTTTAGCATTCCAGCAGGCTTAATTACCTACCCTCTTACATTTTTATTGGGTGATCTTGTCACTGAAATTTTTGGAGTGAAGAAGGCTAAGCTTATGATCTACACCGCTTTGGGAATGAATCTATTAAGCTTCGGTATTATCGAAATAACTCTATTGTTACCCACAGAAATGTTGGAAACGCAAAATGCCTTTCATACAGTACTTGATTTAAGTAGCTTACGCATTTTTTCCTCCCTCATAGCGTACATTGTTGCTCAAATTGCCGATATTTATTTGTATGCAATGATAAAAAGATGGACAGGCCCCAACTTATTATGGCTGCGCAATAATGGTTCGACTTGCATTTCTCAAATGATCGACACACTTATCATTGATATTATCTTTTTATATTGGGGACTTGGCATGGCGATGAACCAAGTGCTACCTATTATGATTTTTTCATATGCTTACAAAACTTTTTTTAGTCTCTCTTCTACTCCTTTATTTTATTTTTGTGTTTTTATCATTCAAAAGAAATTGAAGTACAATAATCAGTTATGTCTTCAAAATTTAACATTAACCCATCAAAATTAGGATTTTTATGGATTCAAATTGCAAACTTTCAAATAAAAAGTGCATACCCTGCAACAAAGATATTCCTACTTTAAAAGGTCATCCACTGGTTGAACTGCATAAGCAACTCGGCAATGGCTGGAAGGTAGTTGAAGAGCATCATCTAGAAAAGGATTATCTTTTTTCAGACTTTCGCGAAGCTCTCGCTTTCACTAACAAAATTGGCGCCATTGCTGAGCAAGAAGGACATCACCCTGATATCCTTCTTAGCTATGGAAAAGTCAGAATTCAACTCTGGACACATAAAATTGATGGATTGTCTGAAAGTGATTTTGTGTTAGCAGCAAAATGCGATGAGGTATGAAAATCTAAGAGTAAACAGGAAATAATTAAAACCTATTTTCACGGCTTAGAAACAAGCAGCTAAGTATCTATACAACTTCACAAGCCCTGAAGAAGAGACATTTAGAATGCTAGCTGTGGAAATGGGGGAAAATATTTAATTTAAGATTAATGGCTTTTCCATTAAATTCTTATAGATATTTGATAGGACATGATTTGAAAACTAATAACGATGATTTTTAAAATGGTTAAAGGCATTTTTATTTTATTTCTTTTTTTATTTTCAACTATTGATGCATTCACCATCACTAAAAATCATCCTCGACAGGAATTTAACTTAAGCCAAGAAGCTTATAGTTACCTTGAAGAGGCTCTCGCACATATGGAGAGAGGTTCAGTAAATAGAGAAATCCTCAATTGGAATGCACTAAGGAGAGAAGTATACAAGAAAGCGTCAAATGCCCTTACCCCCAAAGACACCTATGAGGCAATCGAACTAGCTATATCTCTCCTGAATGATGATCACAGTTTTTTTATGAAACCGGATCAGGCTATTTTTTTTGAGACCAAAAGTGATGATCAAGCTATAGATATTATCCAATCAAATAGTAGGTTGATCAATAGTCAAATTGGTTATTTATTAGTTCCCCCTTGTAATTCATTATCTGAAGATTCAATGAAAGAATATGCATTGAGCCTCCAACAAGAAATTCAGGCATTGGACATAAATAACCTAAGTAAATGGATTGTTGATCTTCGTGGAAATTGTGGGGGAAATATGTGGCCTATGGTCCTGGGACTAAGGCCTTTAATTGAAATAGAAACATTTGGATTTTTCTCAGATGGTTCGGGAGAATATTATGCTTGGAATTTTGAAGGCCTGTCAGTAAAAACTGATAACCTCGAAATATGCTCCCTTAATGCACTATCCTACAAGCTCAACCAATTGCATCCACAGATTGCCGTTCTTGTAGATAATCAGACGGCTAGCTCAGGTGAGGCAACAACTATTGCCTTTTTAGGGGGAGATAAGACAAAGGTATTTGGGCAAAAAACGGCAGGTTATACTTCTGCAAATGAGGCAATTCAACTTAGCGATGGAGCTACTATTTTTTTAGCCACGACTTATTCAGCAGACCGTTTAAGAAGGATCTATCACGATGGTATAACGCCTGATCAAATCACGGAAGTGGGAGATTTTGCTTTAAATGAAGCTATTAGATGGCTGGAGACAGAAAACAATTAAGCTCTTTCTTATTTACAATTGGTTAAATGGTTTGCAATCTTCAAGCCACATTCAGGCCCATCCCCCAATGCATTGGACTAGCTTTAATAACTGTCCCGATTTTCGCTTGCCCTTTTTCCTGCATAAGTTTGTGAAGCGTCCTTCAGCCAAGGCGAGCTTTTTTGGCTAGGTGAGAGACTTTGCCATATAGGCTAAAAATATCTTTTCGGCAAAATTTAAAGGCTTCACCCCCCTCTTTAGATAATGCTTAGTGTAAAAAGTGCATAGGGAATTCGGAATTTTGAAGATATTTTCTTAACAACTCTTGAAAAGAACAAAATTTATTATTCCTCACATCCCCCTCCTACAATCCTCAAAGCACTTCTTAGCTTTATTGATATCACGCTATTGGGTTTGTTTATGCCATCATCTACAATCAATATAATAAATAAAATTATAACAGGCAGAATGTCTTGTGGCTGCTATCTTGGTTGATGTCAGCTATTACAAGATACAATAGTTTAAGGATCGCTGACAGACTGATTATTTTCAGTTAGTAAAAAGCATGCCTTACTCGTATGGCAAGCATATTTTGCCGGTTGATGCTGCTGTGCATGAGTACAGTATAGGCTTGTCTCGGGTTGAAGTTGCTCGCAATCATGGTATTATTCTCGCAATAGCACTGAACATCACCCTTATTGAAGGAATTGATTCGGTGTGCAATATACTTAACCGATGCTGGCTTGATGGAAGTCTGCTTTTCGGATGATGGCAATTTGCCTCATTAAGTTAGAGAATAAAGGTGTAATTGCTCAAGAATGGCGAAGCTTAAAACATGAATATATTTAACGACAGAACAAGCAGACTATAAGTTCTGCCGCTCTATCAATCTTTTAAAAAATAACTTTAGCGATTATCTTCTATTCCATATGCGCGTCTTCAGGATAAGAATATCCCTTCAGCTGCGCTGATTGATAATAAATTGTTAATGGTATTCGTAAAGAGCTGTCGGCATAATAAAAAGAATCTTCTCTATTCACACTATTAAATTGGTTCACAGCAGATTTTAAATCTCTTTGGAACTCTTCATTTGAAAGAGATTTCTCAAAAATTTGCATAATTTTAGTTTTGTTACGATTATTCTCAAAATAATGTTCAGCAAATGATCTTAAATAATCAGGAGAGCTCACTTTTTCTATAAAACCTGGAATTTGACCGATTACAAACGATCTTGCACCGTCATCCATAAGGAACATTCCAACCCCCCGTTCAATCATTTTACGAACTAAGTGAGCTGTTGGATCCACTAAAAAATTTCCGGAGCAAATATCTTTAACGTACTTATCGCCCTCTCCCCTTGCAGCAATAATTTTTTCAGCTAATTGACGATTAGCAGGCTCTACGGTTGAGGGTATATCTTTAGGGGTAGAAGAGTCTTTTTTCAAAAGAGTTGTTTTAGCTTTATCATTGATGCTTTTATCCTGAGAAGATAGATCTCGTTTTTTGTTAATACGTCCAGAAAGAGAAGCTACGCCATATGCAGCAGCAAAACCTAGAGGGATTATGACTGTAAAGTATGAGAGTATCTTTAATACTGCCAAAACATTTGTTGTATTATCATTTTTTCTTAAATCAGAAACTTGCTGAAAACCATTAAAATACTTTTTACAAATATCTAAAACTCTCATGAATTAACCTTTATTTAAAAAAAAATTAATAAATATTATTTAGACTATATAATGTAAGTTGCAAATAACTAAGTTGAATAAATTTTAGGTTAAAAAAAAGGCTTCACTTCTCTAAATTTTATTTTGCGAAATAAAAAAAACGAGAAGGAAGCCATGGAAATGCAGATTATAGCAACTTATTGCCTTTTGGACGACTATATCCTTTCAATTAAGCATAAAGATTGGCCGAATGCCAAACTGACTACATCAGAAATTATGCTGATAAGTGTAGTGGCTATGCGATTTTTTTATGGCAATATGGAGACCGCAAGACAATTTCTCATGGAGCATAATTACCTTCGCAACTATTTAAGCAAGAGTGCGTTAAATCGCAGAATACATGGAATTCCCACGACGTATTGGGAAGGAATTTTAGAATTTATACAAAGAGCAAAGAATCAAGGAGAGTTGCCATTATATTATATTGTTGATGCCTTTCCTGTATCTTTTTGTAGAAATATAATAATACGCAACTGTAGGATTTATCAGGGAGAAGAGTTTAGAGGATATAATTTTAGTAAACGCGAGTGGTTTTATGGGCTCAAAGTCTCTGTAATAGCTTCACCAGATGGCTGTCCACTGCGAGTGGTACTTTGCCCAGGAAGGGAACATGATTCAGTGCCGTTTAAGGTTAGGGAACGTAAATTGCCAAAAGGGAGTGAAATTTTTGGTGATTCAGCCTATTTGGATTACGACTATCAAGACATGTTAGAGAAAAATGAAAATATACGATTGATAGCAGAGCCAAAATCTAATTCCTTACGGCCGATCGATCTGCATGATTGGATAAATTTAAAATATATTCGCAAGTTTATTGAGGGAGCATTTGGCGTGATCTCCAGAATGCTGCCTAAAAAGATTCATGCTGTTACTCCTGAAGGCTTCGAGATTAAAGTGTTAGGATTTCTTGTTGCAGCTGCAACAAATTTTCTACCAAATTAGTTATTTGCAACTTACATTATATAATTTAAATATCAAGTCCAAAGTTTCAGTCCAAAAATTCCATGTTGTGCTCTTTTCCTTTAGAAATAAAATTAGTTTCAGTTGCTTTATCAGATTAAAACTCCTAGTTTGTTCAGAATGAAATCAACTCTTTCTTTAACTGAAGCTTTAGGGATGAGCACTGTTTCGTAACCCCACTTTTTGTACTTGATAAGAAGTTCATTGAACTCTTTCTTTGCTGACTCAAAATCGTGTTTTCTCTCTCCATCATTAGCAAAAATTTCTTCCCAGGGTGGTACTAGAAAAACTAAGCGATTATATCTAAAATTCTTTGCAGTATGTTGAAAATACTCTGGCTGAGGATGATCTAGCCGAATAGCATCGATAATTCCTCTATCAAAAAAGGTAAATTTTTCTGATTCTTTCTGTGAATTGAATTGGAACAGATAACGTGATAAAGCAAGTTCTAAAAACTTATTAAGATTGATCCATGGTAAAGCATCACCTTCAATTGCTATTTGCTCTTTGACTATTTGCCGCCCTGGTTCAGGAACAACTGAATAGCCTCTACTTGCGAGTTCAGACAAAAGTGTAGATTTCCCCCCTCCAGAACACCCTGAGATAACCACATAATTATTTCTGGTAATAGGAAAACTTGTGTCATTTAGATAATTATTCTCTAAAATCTGAGCAGAAATATTTGCATTCATCAACAAGGATCCTAATAAAATTAACGTATATATTTTCATCTAAACCTCTTTTGGTTCCAAGATGAATGTAAAGAATCTTCGTAAATCATCCACAACTTTTTCCAATGGTACAAGCTCATGTGAAATAGCCTTTAAAAAAGCATTCCATTTGTGTTTTTTGACTGAATTATTATAGAAAGACTCCAAGAAGGCAATTGGAGGTGCTTCAATAGAAGTTCCCCGGTTTTTAAGCATTTCTTGAATGATTCCTTGTAATTCTTGATGATCAAAATCGAATTGCTGTATCAACAACCATATGTCATAAAAGTCTTTCATGCGTGTATTAGCAAATCCCAAACGAATGATAGATTCAAATTTCTCTGCTATTGAGGTTTGAGGAGTATAACCCTTAAGTTCTGGAGCAGGAAAGTCTAAAAGAGTGGGATATTTAACTTGTGCAGGATGGGGAAGAATAGTATCGCTAAATCCAAAATCTATTCTCATTGGAAGCTTTGCTGTAAATAACTGCGCTGAAAATGCGGCATTGATTCCATGATATTCAGCTTCTAGTTGTGCTTCGGATAATTTTAATGTTTCTGAAACAAATTTCAGACCATCAGGAATAACTTCTAAGACACAGATCTCATTAATAATCTTCTGCAGATTTGTTATAGAATTAGAAGTCTTTGCGAGCAGATCAATGTCCACCGTGGCTCTGTGGCTCATTGGGTCCCAGACCATTAGCATCAAACCGCCCTTTAAATAGAAAGTATTCTGATACGAAGACACGCTTAAACGATATAAAAAGCGTTCCATTGCATAGTATTTTAAAACTTCTTGGACAGGCCTTTTTCTCTGTTTTGCAACATTCTTTAAGCGGCTATAAATTGACTCTTCGAGGTTCTTTTTAGTCTTCTCCATCCCTACTAGCTTACTATAGTTTCCATGATGGGTTGAAGGATTTTTTCAACGCGATTAATTTTTGCATACTCATATAATTTATCGACCTTGGTTCCTTTGCGTTGCCAATACATTTTTAACGCTTCAATGACAATGTCCATGCCAATTTTATTACGAAATTTAACGCAATCAGCCAGAGTTTTTTCAATGTTATAAATTTTAATTGGATAGCCTCCAATAAAGATGGTTTCAAGGTCACTATTATAAACCTTTTCTGAGTAATGAAAATAGCGAATAGGTGGATAGTCCAAACTCGATTGCCTTGATTTTGTTGGAATGGCGATATAAACAAAGTGCGGAATCTGCGTTGTAATTTCGTAATAAGCCAAGGCTGAAATCAAGCATATGACAGCGTGAGGAATTTTCTTGGAGACAAGGACCAGATCAGGTTCAGAAAAATCGGGAACTTCAACCAGCCTATAAACTCCATTGGCTAGCTGCTCCAATAATCCTTCATCTCTTAATTGATAAATAATCCGAGGATGAATGCCCAAGCGCATTGCTTCTGCTGTACGGAGTAAGCCTTGGTTTTTTGGAAGAGCTTTATAGCATTCTGCTTTGCAGTCATGGATAGAAACGTCGGTAAACTTTGATATTTTACTACACTTTTATCCATTAAAGTTTTTGGGGCAATAGAAATCTTCTCTAGGTTTTTAATCAACTCATGTTCTACCAATGCGCATTGGGTGCACACAAGCATGTTAACCGCGATTGTATTTGGCTAAACAGCGCTACTAAATAAATTTCAATTTCTCCAGCCAGTTTACTAGATACGTAACAATTAGCTGCATGCTGTAATGTTTAGGTATGATGGTGGACTCATAAACCTGCTAGTCGCTGATTCAAGTGAGGTTGCTCCAATTTTTTAACTATCTTAACATCAATAGCTTTTGTTCTAACACACTCGCCTACACATAAATCATGGAGTATTATTTTAGAACTTTTTTCAGGATTCCACTCCTTTCGCGCTATTCTATATCTTTCACTACTCACTTAAACACATCATGATTAGGGGCTCACAGGAAATATCAATATTTAGAGGGTATTTTTTATGTCGATCGATTCTTGGGCCTTCTACTGTTGTTAAAAATGATCAAAGCACAGCAACTGGATCTAGAATATCTACATCTAAGACTGAATTCAAGGTATCTCCTGTATGTTTAGAAGTTCTCTGCCTACTTCATGTCACTAAAATTTTTAATGCTTGAGTCCTGAAAAAATATACATTCTAGCTTGACAACTATATCAACAATGGTATGATGCTTCGCTATAAATTTAGGTTTTTATTCCATGAGTCTTAATTGCACCTCGCATACGGAAAACTGCACAGTGAGAAACGCTCTTCTATGGGGCATGTGCCGAAGCCACTTTTATCAAGTTCAAATTCAACGCAAACTACATTCTCGAATCGTTCACTTAGCTCTCGCGATCCTTGAAGCAATTCCCGTCATCGGACAAATTGTTTCTTTAATTGAACTCCAAAGTCTTCGGTGCTACAAACGTCCCCAGCCCACCTCTTGCATAGATCCTCAGCCTACCCTTCCCGCACGCCCTCAGCCCGCCTCTTGCATCCCTCAAATTGCAACTGTTGCATCCCAAGAAAGCCCCACCGACCTTTGTCGAATCTGGCCCACAGATTTGAAATTGCTACGCTTAACAGAAGCTCAAAAGACTGAAGTCGATAGCCATGTAAGAGACGCTTTCAGAGCATTAACAAAAAGAGGTCAACTATCTTTCGTTAAAAAAAGGCTAAAATATACAGATGGCATTCATACTGTCGATGCTGCTCTTCCAATTACATTGAGTATTTTTAAGGAAAACGCAAAAGGTAGATTTCGTGTGATGTTATTCCCCAAAACTATTTTCGCTTCTGGGGGCGAAAGAAAAATTCGTTGGGCCTATGATCTAACAACAGGAACTTTTCTTTTGAAAAAGAGAATTACTGGCATTTTCGAAGAAAAACTTTTGAACTACTTGCTGCCTCTTCGTAATAAAAGAGATATCCAAAATTCTGTCATTTGGCGAATTTCCTCAGATAAGCAAAACAATCCAAAACTACAAATTATCGAGCCTGTTCGGGATGGAACCCTCGCAACATTATTCGGGACAGCTCCTTTATCTAACTTCTCTGTGAAACGCGATCTCATTATGGATCTTCTAACCGATTTAAACGCTCTCCATGCAGCACATCTGTCAGGAATTACAATCACATCTGAACATCGTTCGCCCTTTGAAAACGCCTCGCCCCAGAAGCTTCCTTCTTACGCTGCTTTTCACTCTGACATCAAGCCATTAAATGTTTTAGCCTTCTTCCAAAATGGAAAATGGCGAGCAGAGCTTTGTGACTTTGGGGCCGGAGCAGCGCATCCTACCATGTTTACTATTTCTGTAGGTTTTACCCCTCCTGAGTATATTTGCTTTTATCAAAAGAAGCGTCCATTTGGAATACAGCTACCTTGGTTTAATAATAACCTTGACATTGCTCAGTTCAATATCAAACATGGACAAGGGAGAGACGTTTGGGCTATAGGACTTGTCATCCTTTCTCTTCTAGTCGAACGAGAAGAAGAAGTGGTCTGGGAAAACGTTTTTAAAAATTGTCGCAAAAAAGCTAATATTCCCCCTCTTCCATGTTTGAAATCGATTCTGTCCGGTCGTCCTTGGGGAGCCTATGAGGAAGAAGGCATTTTGGATCTTAAGCAAGCAACTGTCGATGCAGATCTCAATCGGCTTAAAAAAGAAATTGCCTCCAAACACCCCAAAGAACAAGCCGAGCTAGCTAGGATATTCGAGATGTTGAAGGAAATGATGCTAAGAATCGATCCTAATAAGCGAAAAACAATTGCTCAATGCCTCGCTTTCTTACAGGAAGAATCTCGACAGATTGCTTAAGAGTCAATTTTTTCCTTACTCAGCACTTGAATGAAGTATTGCATAAGTGATATGTCTATTAGGCAGAAGAGTAATAAAAGATTTCAAAGAAGCTTTTGAAGGGCTAGTAATTTTTGTTATCTCAAGTTGAGGAGCCACCTTTATTTACCCTATTTCTAAAGGGCACTAAGCAGCGAGCATCAAAATGTTGTAAAAGGCTCAAGCTCGAAAAACAATTTATAAAAAAACTAGGCGAACTGTTAATTCACCTCCAAAGATGCCATAAAGTTACTGGCTTGCCAATTTGGTTTTAGATGTCTCGTGGCTGTTAGTTTTCTATTCGGCTCCAAATTCAGCTTCTCTAGGTAGATGACTTGGTTGAATTATTTGTGCTAACGCTTTCTCATTATTAATGAATCTACAACAAATTAAAGCAACGGCAGGAATTGAACTTAGTACAATAAAACAGTAATGAAAGGTAGCGATAGAAGGAATATCATTTAGTGAAGAAGAGTAGTTTAGTGTCATTCCAATAGATAAAATCATTGTTGAAAGAGCAACCCCAAAGCTGGCTGATATTTGTTTAAACAAAGCATAAAGAGAGCTACCAGATCCCTTATACTTGTTTGGTAGACCACTAAAAATAGCAGTAACATTTGCTGTTTGTATTAGGGATGAGGCTGCTCCAATACAAAAAACTAATGACCCTAAAATGTATACTGAAGTTTGAGGCGACGTGAGAGCAAATGCATAGGTGCTAAAAGAGAGTAGAATCAACCCAGGGATGATAAAAGGAAGAGGTCCTATTTTATTATAAAATTTTCCAACTAACGGCTGTACGATAATCATACCAAGAGTAATAGCCGCCATAATCCACCCTGTTGATACAAGATTTAAACCCAAGCCTTTCTGGAGATACAGAGCAATTAAAAAATTGGCTCCTAAAAATATTGTATTAGCAGCAGATTGAATAAGGTTTCCAAACGTAAAGTGCTGAATTTTAAATATAAGAAGAGGCACTAAAGGGGCTGAAGATTTTTTTTCCGCCTTTATAAAAAGCACGCCAAGTAAGACAGAAAAGATGGCTACAATTAAAAGTAACATATAAGTACTTTTACCAACTTCAGAAAACACCCATAATAATCCTGATAAGCTGAGGCCACCTAAAGTAAAGCCTGGCCAATCAAATTTTATTCCTTTGCGTGTCGCTTCTTTTTTCGCCCAGTACAAACTTAAAAGAAAACAAAGACCTGATAAGGGAAGTTTGAGAAAGAAAATCCAGCGCCATCCCCATAAGCTGGTAACGTAAGCGCCAAAAATTGGACCAAGAGCTGGAGCTATCAAAGTTACCATATTCATATATGCACTAGTTTTAGCCCAATCAGATTGAGGCATTGCTCGCATTAGCGCAGCCATTCCAAGAGGGATCACCATTCCTCCAGAAAATCCCTGTAATATCCTACAGAATACAAGAGAAGATAAATCAAAAGAAAAACCACATCCAATCGAGCTGCCAATATAAATCAGTTGAGATATAAGGAAGATCAGCCTAGTACCGTAACTATCACCAAGCCAACCACTAATACTGATGCCTATTGTCATAGATAAAAGAAAGCCAACAATTGCCCATTCAGCATTTATTGGATCAATATGAAAAGATTGTGCGATAGCAGGTAATGTTACATTTAAAGTTGAGGCATCGAGTAGATCAATAAACCAGACTAAAGAATAGATAATAGCCAAGCGTATGCCATAACTATAACTTTTATTTTCCACCATGAATAATCCTTGCTATAAGATTGGCTTAAGTCTTTCAATAACTTGTTCTAATGAATTTTCTAAATGGAGGGTTGTGAGTTCGCAAGCTTTAGCTTTATCTCTTCCTATTACTGCCTGCGCAATTTCACAATGGTCTTTATGGTTTAGTAAGAGAGCATTTTCGTTAGTGAATAAACTCAAATGACAGTATCGATCGAAAAGTTGATAAATACCCTCTCTAATTTTCAATAAGCATGGTGAATCGCAAGCTGCAATAAGTGAATAATGGAATTGATAATTTAACAATAGCCAACTTGCAGAATCGATTGGTGAAGGGGTTTTTTCAATTACGGATAATTTATGCAGTGACCCTAAAATATCTGCTTCCCATGAAATATCGCCTAATTCGATTGATTCATTTAAAGCTAGTAGCTCAATTTTATTAAAAGTTGCATAAATATCCCTTACTTCGGCTTCAGAAACTTTTTTAACAAAAAATCCCCTATTTGCTTCCATATCCACTAAGCCAGAAGATGTAAGACGCGATAATGCCTCACGAATCGGAGTTGGACCTACATCTAGATAGGACTTTAACTCAGCGATGCGCAGCTTTTGGCCGGGTGCAAAGTGACCCTTGATAATTGCTTCCTTTAGACGATGGTAACAATAATTTGCCAAAGTTTGGTCAGTAGCTTGTGTTACAGCCATATTTCTTACCTGCATATTAAATGAAATACTTTTTATCGATAAAGTTGAAGTTTATCGATAAAAAGTATTTCATTCAATAAATTTAAGAATACTACTTATCCTCAGTATAAGAAATTTTCAGCCAAAAGTTTTGGATACATCTAATTGTTTTACTTTTTTAAGTAGCCCTCTGAAATAATAGATTGTAGGTAAATGCCCTTATGCATATACGGCAAAACACATCCCTTTTCTCAAAGGCGGAAAAATTGCGTAAAACCAATTTTATCGGCCTTCGTAAATCTTCCTCAAAAACAGACAAAACAATTTATAGCATCAGATTAAGATTCCTAGTTTCTACTATATCAACAGCCAACTGTATGTTTATGGCAAATGCGTGGTTTTGCATGCTGTAACTTTGCAAAAGAGCTACCACGCATGATGAATGATTGCAATCATGGCGTTCCTTTTATAATCTCAGAATCACCAAAGAAATAGATAACAATCCCACCATAGTTCGTTGTTGCAGGTTTGGTGAAAAGAAATGCACGAAGAAAATTAATAGTCTTAATAATCACAAGGAGGCGTGGAATAATCGACATGGGTGCTGGGTCGGGCAAACCATTTCATAACTTTACAAGCCATTGAATTGGTGGCTTTAGAATACTTGCTGTGAGCGTTAAACGACTCACAAATAAAGACTTGTCTACTGATGAATGCGAAGACCTAGAAAGCAACACGTAATCCAATGTGCTTTCAGCGATTTAAACTCAAAGTTATAACTTGAGGTATGTGTATGTCTGATTTATACGCATGCTGGTGCGCCACAATTTAAGCAAATATCATATCTGCTCTCTTCTGCTTTTGTAAGAGCATATTGAAGGCTGCTAAGCTTATCCTCTAAGTATTTACAACGGTCTTTATAACTTAATTGTTCAGCGTTCATTTTTAATGTTGCTATTTGTTCTTCGAGTTGGTAGATCACTTTACGCAGTTCTTTAATTTTTTGGTCTGCTGGGGCACATTGCTTTTCAAAAGCAGATAACTCTGTTAATCTGTTTTCAAGTTGTCTTATCTGAAGGTTTAAGCTAGTTATTCTACTTTCAGCCGTCTTACATTCATCAAGAGCTTGCCTCTTCTGCCGTAATTCGTTTTCAATAATCTTAGTCTCTCGCCTTATGCTAACCGCCTGGCTTTCATAAGTATTAGCTTTTTGTTTTTTAGCCGCAATTCTAGCTGCTAGGCTGTTAAGAATATGCTGCTTATCACTCAAATCACTTTTTAAAATTTCAATTTCTTTCTTTAGGTCCGTAATACGCTTTCCATCAACATTTAATTTTTTGCAAACAACCAAGATAGGATAGTAAATGGCATCTAGGAACAATTGGTAAATTTTTGCAAAAAAATTTGTTCTTTTTTGAGAGGCAATAATCAACCTATTTCCCGCATAAACGCCAAGTTTTGGTTTTAAATTCTCTTGATACAGAAGATTAAAATGCTCTAATACTAGAAAATTGTTGAGCTTGTCTTGTATTGATGTCATTACGTTCCTCTTTAAGGATTTGTTGTAATTATTTTACAAAAACATTTTTTAAAATTATCTCCTGCTAAGATTAAAAAGAAAAGGCAATTTTCGTGAATTTTAGTTTCGGAATAAATCACGGCTATTTTGTCATTAGCGGGAATAAAAAAGACTCCCTTTTTATCTCGTCATAAGTCAAGCATTGGAAAGGGCCTTTATAAAGCCCAGCATGAGCTATAATGTATTCAAGTCATTAAATAGGGCTACCAATCATGGCACCCATCGCATTGAGGTATCAATATAAATGGCCTTGAAGAATTTGTTTTTGCTTCCCAAAACGAATCTTTGGCGCTTGAGGAATAAAGCTATCTTTCACAGGTTCAAAAGGTTCGTAATCATTTTAAATTTGGCTAGAAAAAAACTTCTATTTCACAATTTTACACGATTAAACAGGTAATTCTTGTTTGTAAGACTTTTTAAGCCTGCCAACGCCACTTAGCATCTCCTATCCCATCCCATGCTCGTTCAACATATTGTTTACGAAGAGCACCATCTTGAGCAAGAGACCTAACTAGATCGCAAATCTTTTGAACTGCCTCTTTAGCAGCCCAACTATTTCCTCCAGCCTTTTCCTTAAATTCATTGAAAGCTGCTTGCCCAATTGCTTTACATTTAGCCTCTCCTTGCCCCATATCCAAAATGGAACTAATAGGAAGTAAGGAAATGTTCTTAGCGTAGTTTTGCTCTGGAGTACTCGAAAATGATGTGCAAGGATATAAATCAAATAGATAATCTCGAAATGTTTTATGAGAAACGACGTATATTTTCTTATCTGTAGGTAGACGGGAAGAAAGTTAACGCCATCCAGCTACCTCTCCTGAGCGCATAATCGTCGCTTTTTCCGGTCTGATTTTTACCCTGCGACTAGCTCCTAGCATCTCCTGTTCATTCATCGTCATTACTTTCTCTGCTAATCTTTCTCTCAACTTATAGTCGTCATAAACCGGAAGACGAATATACTCTTGGTATGACATCTGATGATCTATCAAGCCAGCTACCATTGCAGGAGTCCTCTTTTGTCCGTTTGTTGTCAGACTCCCGTGGTTGATTACCCAGTTATATAAATCAACATAAATCC
>VKHO01000046.1 GCA_011125455.1 Chlamydiales bacterium STE3
TAATAGATTCACCTTCTCTTTAGCAAGCAGATCCTATCCGCAGCGTTTCTTTCACTTTTGCGCATAAATCTCGTCCACAGGATGATTTATGCAACAAGGCCGTTCCTTTATGTGTTTGCACCTTAGGTATAGCTATTCTTGGCTATCTCGGCTACCATGCTGTTCGCTGGATAATTAATAAATGTCAGAAAACTGAAAAAGTTGACCAAGTTGCCCAAAAGAACCTAGGTGTTTCACTAGAAAGAAATTCTGTTAACCCGAGCAACACTATACCTGATAATAAACCCTTATCTGAAATATCCAATTCTACTCCATTAATAAGTGAGGGAGCTTCAGAAGAGGAAATTCCCTTAAGAAATGTCTCTGAGGATCAAAAAAAATTAGCTGCAGTAAAAATCCAAAATGCATATCGAGGACATGTAGCACGCTTGGCACTAAAGAAACTACAAATTGAAAAACTGGAAAAAGAAAAATTCAAAGCTGCTGTAAGAATTCAAAGTATTTGGAGAGGCTATTCCACAAGAGTTAAAGCAAAAAAAGAGCGGGGCTCCCCTCTTGCGGGAATAAGTACGAAGGGCTTGTACATGTTAAAATGGCCTTGCAGAAAGAGACAGCACAAGTTCCTTTTTTCTTTGGGTTTACAGACAGTCAGATTCTTTCCCTTTTGAGCGTTTCTACTCTAAATCTATGGCGTAAGGTAGGAGAAACAGCGAAAGGCTCCTCCTTTGCTTTACGTGATATTGATTTTCTACTCCGTCAACTCCAAGCAAGTATTAGAACAGATATTTTAAGTAGAGAATTTCCTTTCTCTGCTTCACAAATAAAAGCTCTAGTAACTTGTAAGGATAAAAAATTGATTGTTCGGAGTTCTTCAAACGAAGACACTCTAGCTGTGGTTAACGCAGGCGGTAACTTGAGTATCGGGGGGATCAGTCCAGAAATCAAAGCCGTCAAACAAGCAATAGCGGAGGTCGTCTCATCTTATTTTAGTTATCCTTCATTGAAAAACCGTTCTGCTTTTGAAGATCCTTTTAAAGACCTTCCTCTTTGCAGTGTGCTTGTAATGGAACAAATTGCCGATAGCAGTGAAGATGAACCTGTTGTGAGTGGTGTTATGATGACTCATAAGCCATCTTGGATCTCTGGGCATGAAAGCACAATTCCTCATATTGCCGCTTCATGGGGATTTGGCCAAGGGGTAGTTTTAGGAGAAGTACCGAGCGATGAATGGGTTTTAACAGATGGGATGCCCTATGCTACAATTCGGAATAAATCGCATAGACTGGTGATTGGTCAGAGTGGAAACGTCTCGGAGAGAGCAAATCCAGTTTCACTTCGAAAACGTCCAGTTCTTAATGAGCAGCAGATTCTTCAGCTTCGTATTGCAGCTCGAGAGATAGAAGATTTCTTTAAAAAACCTATGGATGTGGAGTTTGTCTTTCAGAAAGAGCGACTTTACATTGTTCAGGCAAGACCTATTCAAACTCAAGAGATAAAAAATCCTACTTTTATCGACCCAAGCGCGATTCCAAGACATATCCCACAGTTTTGTGCAAAAACAATTCTGCCAGGGTCAAGTGAGGTAGTTTCTGTAGCCCCTGATCAAATCCTCTTTGAGTCCGATCTTGAGCATGCTGACCTATCTTATAATCCTTCCGCTCATAGAGCTGTAATTCTTTTCAAAGAGCCAGAAAGCGCTAACAGTCACGCAGAAGTTAATTTAGCCAGCCAATCTCCTCCTGTTCTTTGTTTTGTGCTTTCTCAAGAAGAGTGGAAAAGATGTCGAGATATGTTACAACCATCTTGGTCTTCTCGAAAGCACAGCTCAGTGAAGATTTGTCCTCAAACAGGCCTGTTAGTCGTAACTGGAATGGATCTACCTACCCGTAAAGGCCTTTTTATTCATCCAGCTCAGTTTCCGATCAGTGTAGCTCTTGAAGAAAGAGGACTTCAGGGAAGTTCATCTCATCCTAAAATAGTTCGATTGAAGGAATTGATCACGACGACTTCAGAACAGATCGAAAGCCATTTGCCTGAAGCTGAGAAAACCCTGCGCGATTTTTTTGTAGAAATATTTTCTCGCTCTACATGCCTCGGAAGTTTTAGAGAGACGGCAGAAAAACTTCAGGTATGTGCCACCAACATACTTCGAGCTATGCAGCAAGCAGCAATTGAACGTAAACCTACCCTGGTTTCTTTCCACGCCACAGCCTTAAGACAAGTGTTGGGGCAGGCAGCTCCTCAAATCATAGGGGCGCATAGTTTATCAGGATTAGAGGCCGCAACAAATATAGCGCCTCAGATTGAGGATTTCTTAAGGGAATTCCAACATCAAAAAGCACTCTGTGAGTTGGCTATGGTGGGAAGAAAAGCTTTTGATGGATCTATGCAAACCAAGTGGATTGCCTTTTTAAGGGAACATAGCGCTGCAATATCTGAAGCTACATGGGATACTCTTATTTCTCAAGTGAAGAAATTCGATGCAATGGATCAAATGTCTTTATGGTTTTCTTTTCATTTCAAAGGGGCAGACTTGCCTCAGATTGATGCATTGATCGAGCAAAATGGGGCAATGGAGGGATTCCTTAGTTCTTGTGCAGATTCTATAGATAAGCTACGTCTTTTAAGTGAAGCCACAGTGCGTGCTGAAACGGTGCATGAATTGGATAAAGCTTGGAAAAGCCTGGAAGTTGTGTCTACAGCTCTTCTCTCATTTTGTGCCGAATTTCCAAAGCAAAACCTTCTTCAAACTCTGCAAATCTCTCATTTGCTGTATGAACTCATTCAATTATGGGATCTCAATATAAAAACAGCCCAAACTTCTAAGATAAATCCTCAGATTTCTGATAACAAAGCCATGCGAGATCGAATTTTTGCATTTGCCAAATTTGGTAAAATGCTTATTTCAAAGGGCCTAGTGAATGTATCTGAAAACCATAAGCACGAACTAATGCAGGTATTCAGAGAAATTTTTTATGATTCTACTCGTGGTTCTAGGCAATTTTTCTTACAACATTGGCTAGTTCCTAGAGGAGTTATAAATGTCCCCATTCACACGAATGACCAACGTCTTACAGTCATTCATCAAAATTTATTGAAGGCAATTGGACCTAATTTTTCTGATATCGCGCCTATTCTTCCTTCTG
Organism: Chlamydiales bacterium STE3; assembly: GCA_011125455.1. Classification (NCBI taxonomy): domain Bacteria; kingdom Pseudomonadati; phylum Chlamydiota; class Chlamydiia; order Chlamydiales; species Chlamydiales bacterium STE3. The sequence continues at coordinate 3,147 of VKHO01000046.1, forward strand.
CGCTCGCATCAGGAGTTGAGACTTTTCGAGCAACACATCCCGATATCACTAAGAGATTTGGAGAACACAAAGGCATTTTTGCGATGATGACGGATAGGAGTGCCTCAGTGGTTATCAATATTCCGCTCAACTATCATAGCTTCGTGTTGACGATACGGCAAAATAAAGGGAGTGAAGAGTTAGAGTTCACTGCAGAATGGAGGGGATCGGACAATTGGCAGGGCGCTCATTTATCATTTTTTGAGGGACTAGCTGATCTAAGTGGTCAATGTGCTGTCCAAAGCTCTTTTACCGTAGACTCTGATCTGAAAATAAATTTTTCCGTTCAAGGAAGGTCAGAAGTTGAGATGCTAAGTAAAGCTATTTTTGAGATAAATGCTGGGACTGTTTACTCTCAAGACTATTTTGAGACTTTAGCTTTTCTGCTGCACTCCACAAAATTAGATGATAAGACGGAGGAAGAACAAGATGAGGAACTTATGGAGACAAAGTATCGGATCATCGATCATATCTGGAAAAGATTTGAGGAGACTGGAGAGATCAATAATGGAGTTTTTCAAACTATCCTAAGGAGCCGCTTTACTTCTCGTTACTTGGAAAAAAGAGGACTATTGCCTAAGGTAATCGAGCAAATGGCAGCTGAATTAGAGGGACGAACTGTTGGCAAAAAACATTTAAAATCTTTTGACAAATCAATTCTTGAATCACTTCCTTTAGAACGCAGAAAAGAGCTTTTTTGGAGCAACCTTATAGGACCTCAGCTTGTAATTTATACAGCCGCTTTCCCAGATGAATTAAAAGGGGAAATGTTGGCACGTCTACAGAAGGAGGCTCCAAAAAAATTTGAAGAGTATTGTTTAAAAGATTCCTTTGCTAAACAGGATTTGAAGAAATTTCAAGACCTTGCTGGTAAAGCACCATAATAGTTTTCAATAGAACAAAAGAAGTTGGAAAGAGGGTGTTTTCTCCGCAAAGAAGGTATTTTGGATGCTCCAATAGCGCTCCAGTAGAACGCAATATCTCACCTCATCAAACTTTGCCTTGAATAGAATTCCCCTAATTCCCTAGAACTATTGCTGTTACACATTTTGATTTGTTGTGGAGTGCGGCAGCTTAGAAGACTGTTAATCCATTGGTCGTAGGTTCGAATCCTACATCCGGAGATTCTAAAATTTAAGCAGTTACGGCAAGAGTTGTAATTGCTATTCTTCTTCCCAGTACATTTGCCGCAAAAATAGCAGTCATTCTCATTGCTGAGCTTCAATCCAAAGGACAATAAAGACAAAACTTGGTTGTTCCGAGTACAGGATTCGAAAAGCTTAAAAATTATGTAAGCTTGCACGTTCCACCGAAACACCGGTTATTTACTTATTAGCCTCGAAGGTTTTCATGTATTTTGGCTTTTGTTTCAACATACTTCAAATTAACTCTTCCAAAATTAATGTTTAAATCTTCTAACTCATAAGGGATAACGGAGATTAAATTGATAAATCAATTTTTTTCTTTCTGACTGACTTACACTAATACCTCCTTTTTCCAATCGCGCGAAAGCTCGTTGAAAATTATACAAAGGAGATTGAAAAGTATTTTTAAGTTGGGCAGGATAACATTTTTCGTTTACGAGCAGAAAGAGCATCACCTTTTCAATAACGGGGTTTTGCCAAAGAGAGATTCTAACATAATCTACCACCTTTCTTAGTTACATTACCAAATTAGTTGGTCGATTACCCAGATAAAAAAATGGAATTTATCACAAAAGGATCTAGCTATCTACAAGCCTTAATGGCAAAGAATTAAGCTTCACCTTTTTAATTGTCTTGTTGCTATACATTGCAACACCCTATGTCTTAAAGGAACAAACATATTTTTTGGCCTTGTTGCATAAATCATCCGTAGAGTGATTTATGCAACAAGGCCGCTTCTATAAGATGTTTTTTGTATTCTTTCTTGAAAGATTTCCAGAAATCATTAATTATAAAATATAGTTTTAGTTACATTTATTTTTTGACCTCTCATGATTAGCACAGTTGTGGTAGATAATGCTTTTAAATCATGTAGAGGTCTTTTGTCATTTAATTTATTAAATATCTTCGATTAGCAAAAGTAATCCGACAAAGCTCTTGAGACAAGGATTGCTTAAAGAAAAATTTTAGATAACAATTTTCTTCTTTAAGTCAATCTAAGGTTTAATCCCAGTGCCACGCATAAAGAAACGAGTGTATGCCATTTAGGGTTACCTGTCCCTGAAAGGGTCTTATAAAGGCTTTCTCTTCCTACATGAGCTTTTCTGGCTAAAGCGCCAATGCCACCTTGTGCTTCAGCAACATTACGTAAAGCAATGAGAAAGAGTTGTTGGGACTCTTCATCACCTTTTAGGCTTTCTTCTAAGGCGACATTTAAATAGGCTACTGCCTCATCATGATCCTGAAGATGCTCCAAAAGAAAATCTTCATATTTTCTACTTCTTGCCATATTTTAACTCCTTAGATTGATAATCCTTTAAATATTCCTTGGCCTTCACAATGTCCCTGTTTTGAGAACCTTTGTCACCACCACAAAGAAGTAAAACAACTTTGCTTCCAATCTTTCCATAATAGATTCTAATTCCAGGTCCATAATAAATCCGAAGCTCACAAACACCTTCTTGAAGAGTTTTACAATCTCCAAAGTTACCTAGCTTAAGGCGATCCAGCCGCATCAGAACCTGAGCTCTTGTATGCTGCTCCTTCATGTCCTTAAGCCAAATTTCAAAAGGACGCTTGTTTCAAGAGTTTTTTAAGCAACTAACAGTGAGAGCTTTGAATTTTTTTGTTGGTAGTCTTTCCAAGGAACAATCCGAACTGTAGTCAGTGTTTGGAGATTTCTACACTTAGGCAATTGCGACAAAAGCCCTTGTTGCCATATTTTCATTCATTATGTGCTAATGATAGACAGCCTTATTGTAGCTCCCATAAACTGCAATCTTAAAAACAATCAGCTAGTTAACACTACTTATAAAAAAATCGAATAATCCTAAACATAGAATGCTCATTTGACTTTAGGGTATCAAAATATGAAATTAAAAAAGCTGCGGTTTTTTCTCCTATTTTAAAACTCCTCAAAATTTTCCTCGAGCTAATAGCCATTTAGCATGATTTGATAAAATTTTGCAGACTATTTTTTAAGCTATTTCCTGCTCAAACATGTATTACTCCTATAGCCGAAAGACTTTTGACTTCTGGTGTAAATAGGCCACTAAACGCTTTTGGAATAAAATCAACTTTAATGATTTTTCCGGCGGCGTCCTTTGTATATGCCTGTTCGAGAACAGAATGAGAAACCACAGTACCCTGTTTCAGAAGGTCATGATGATAGAATTGATCAAACGCATAATCACTCAACAACTGAGAGTTAATGTTGTACGTACTATCTGTAAGGTCGATTAATAAGAGTAAGTCGGGGTGTAAAGTTTTATCTTGAGTTGCCTTTTGAATATAATTTTCAAGAGAAGTGTATTGATCATCTATTGTTATTTTGGCCGGAATAAGATCCTTACATGCTCCATCTAATGCACCTATCGAAACAAGTGCAGGATCAATAGCAATTAAGCGAAGGTGTTTATAGCCTGCTTTAGCAAGCTTGGCAAGATAGACCAATTCTTGATAAAGCCCTCCAGCCCCTACACTTACCACACTGATCGTGCTTTCTCTAGCGGGGTGGGTTTGTTTTAGTAGTTTGATTGAATCTTTTTCAAGCTTAAGCCTTAGGTCGCTATTCATTTTCGCACAAAGACAGAGTTTTAAAAAATGAAAAGAAGGATGAAAACGAAAGCGCGTTTTATTTTTAATTACTTTTTCAATTTCCTGATAGAATTCATAAGGCTCGTTACAAAGGCGATCAAATTCGGGAGGAGAAATGGATGAACATCCCCTCTGAGAGGGAACAATACTACTAGACCTTTCAAAAGATGGCTTCTCATGTGGTAAAGTCAAACTCGTCCCCTGTCGAAACTCCTCTTGAGGTATTGGTTTATCCTGAACACAACCTGTAGTGGGATTTAATGGCTTATTTTGATTTTCTACTCCTTCAGGAGATGCTAAAGAATGTTTTCTTTGCTTAAGAAGTGAACAGACCGCTGTTTTTTCTTTCCATCTGACACCTTTGAACACGAGGCAGATTGCTCCTATTATAGCGACAGGAAAAAAGACAAAAGAAATTACAAAGTTAATAATTCTTTTCGTAGCAGTCGGAATCTCTTCGTGTTTATTTAAGACTTCTATCGTTCGACCTCCTAGAGCAGTGCGCAAAGGGAATGACAAAAAGTCTAAAAGTGCATCACTTTTATTTTTTGTGAGATATTTGTAATTATTTATTGAGGAATAAGAAGCCATAATTTTTATTATTGTTAAAACAAATTACAAATAACTAAGTTAAAGGAATTTTAGATTAAAAAAAAAGTTCACTTCTTTAAATTTTATTTTGCCACAAAAAACGAGAAGAAAGCTATGGAAATGCAAATTAGAGCGCTTTATTGCCTTCTGGACGGCTATGCCCTTTCAATTGGGAGCATAAAGATTGGCCAAGTGCAAAACTGACCACATCAGAAATTAGGTTGATAAGCATAGTGGCTATGCGATTTTTTTATGACAACATAGAGGCCGCAAGACAATTTTTCATGGAGCATAACTATATTTGCAACTAATTAAACAAAAGTGACTTGGATCATATAATACCTGAAATCCCTACGACGTATTAGAAAGGGATTTTAGAATTTATACCAAGAGTAGGGAGAGTTGCCATTAGAGTATATTGTCAATGCCTTTCGTGTATTCGTTTGCAGAAATATAAGCATACGCAACTGTAAGATTTACCAGGGAAAAGAGTTTAGAGGACATAATTTTAGTAAACGTGAATAATATTATGGGCTCAAAGTTTCTGCCATAGCTTCACGAGATGGCTATCCACTGTGAGTGATAATTTGCCCAGGAAGTGAGCATGATTCGGTGCCTTTTAAGTGTATGGAACGTAAATTACCAAAAGGGAGTGAAATTTCTGGTGATTCAGCATATTTGGATTACGTCTATCAAGACAAGTTAAAGGAAAAAAGAGATCATTAGCCAATCCAGCAGGAGTTTTGAGAAAGCAGTCTTGTATTAAATGAAACCAGCAACTGAGTTTTCTTTACTAAAGATCTCTTCAGATTATGAAGCTGGCTTTTAAATGTTTATAGTGTTTACGTAGTTTGGCAGGGATGTATATAACATCTTTGCTAAAAAACTCAGTTTCTTTAATGATTGATTCTTCTCTCCAATACTGCGGAAGATTAAAATTTTGCAAATGATCTTTCAATCTAGAAAGTACAGTTTTTAGTGGAAATTTATGGTATACCTCCCTTTTTTCTAAAGCGCGAAGAAGAACGATGAGATAAAGTTTTTTGTCTGAATAGTTTCTGGATAAGCGTGAAAATAAGTACCGCTGATAAAGACCTATTTTGAAACGGGGAGACCAATGATTCGTAAATTGAGAAAAGAAGTCGCAAAAATAATCGATCTCGCTAGGATTAGCAGGCATAGCATCGATATTTTTAGTAAGATTTTTTTCTGTGGCTTCTAAATCAAGGGTTAAAGAGGAAATCTGCATAGGAAAGCTCAAAAACAGATCATCAAAAATACGACAATATTCGAGAGCCTCTTTAGAAAGAGGGATCTTTTTTTCCAAAGCTAAAGCCTGCAAGAAAATATTTTCTACCCGAATAGCCTGTTTATGTGCAGGCCAAAATGCTGAAAATCTATCTCTATCAAATGGAATTCCCCTTTCCCATTTCATAGATAGCATTTCAAATACCTCATGAACTTTGATACAAATTTTTTCCTCTCCACTGGTATTAAAATAAAGTTGGTGGCCTAGCTCTCCATGATTGAGTCGTTTTAAGTGCTGCGTAATCGATTCATCAGAAATTGTTTTACAAAGAGCAAGAATTTTTTCTTTAAATAACCTAACCATTTCAGGAGTATTCTCGACAACGCTAAGACGTTTAATCTCAAAAAATTGGCGGTATTCTTTTCGCTGCCTTGGATCCCATAAAAGAGCTAAGCGAAAGAAAGCCCACGTCATGCAATCTAACAATTTTTGCTTTTTTGTCTCAAAAAACTTTGATAATTTAGAAAAAGACAATAGTACTGGATTAATATTCATTATAACCAAATCTAGTGAATAAATTTAATGCAACCTAGCATAATTTTATCAATAAATAAATGCAATGCTATCCAATAAATTAGCAGCTAACTTAATCTCAAATTAAGCCCATTGCGACCTTATCAAACTTTCTTTAAGAAAATTCATTTTACTAAGGCCTTGTTGCACAATAGCCCTCACATCGAGTTTAAAATAGCAGGTAAATAAAAAAAGCATGGAGTAGTCTGTTTCTGACGAAAGAAAACGGGACTACCCATGCAAAATGAACCGATTTATCGTA
>VKHO01000047.1 GCA_011125455.1 Chlamydiales bacterium STE3
TTTTAATTAGAAAGATTTGATAAAAAATTTCATAATAACCTCTGTTAAATAACTTTCATCCCAGCCAGCTTTTTTACGCCTCTCCAAAAGTCCCTTACCTGATCCCAACATATTCAACGCTAACCTCCTAAATGTAGCTAAATTTTCGGATGCATAACCAGTATTTACAACACTCGAATCTTCAACAAAGTTGACGTCTAACTGACGATGCAAATGATTTTCAATTCCCCAGTGACCTTTGATGACTTTACCTAGCCGCTCTCCGGTCGCGTCTAGACTGGTAATATAGTAACGACGTTCCATAGAATTCTTACCTCTTTCTTCTCTCTTAGAAATTACTTCTATTATCCCTTTCAATTTTTCCCATCGATCGAATTGTGGAAGCCATTCCACATCTTGAACGCATCTAACCATTCTCGATACAATTCGCCCATGGTCAAAATCCTTCTCAAAGGAAAAGGTATGCTCTAAATATTTATGTCCTGCTTCTTCGGCTTCTTTGAAATATAAAACAATCTCATCATAGATGTGCCCGGCATTACCTTTCAAAGCAAGAACATAGTCGGCTCCTCTATCACAAATTCTTTTGGCGATATCCGTTTGACACCCCATTGCATCTGTTGTAATTACTGCTCCTTGAATATCGATTTGCTCCAAAATTTTTGGAATAGCTGTGATTTCATTAGACTTGTCTTTAACAGGTTGTTGAGCAAGTATAATACCTCTCTCCACTGCAAATAAAGACACTAAATGGAGAGGCGAGTTTAGCGTAGCACTGTTTTGGGTACCTCTTAAACATTTGCCATCAATAGCTAGGACTTGATCCTTTAATCCTTCTGGAAGAGTTTCTAGCCAGGTGCCTAAAAGCTGTCTTAAAAATTCTGGCTTAATGCGAACAAGTATCCACCAAAAAATCCCATAGCTTGGAATACTATCTATCGCAATTAAATTTTTGATCCACTGGGCCTTGACTTTGCCGAATACTGATATTTGATTGATGCTATTGGCACCGGCTAACATTGCTGAAAGAATGATGAAGAAAATGTGTTCCAATTTGTAGGTCAGATTACATTCTTTCCTTGGATCGGGTATATTGCTGAAATAGCTTAAAA
>VKHO01000048.1 GCA_011125455.1 Chlamydiales bacterium STE3
TACGATAAATCGGTTCATTTTGCATGGGTAGTCCCGTTTTCTTTCGTCAGAAACAGACTACTCCATGCTTTTTTTATTTACATGCTATTTTAAATTCGATGTGAGGGCTATTGTGCAACAAGGCCTCTTCAATCTCCCGATTTGAAAGTAGGTCATCAAATTTATAAGTTCTAACATAATTGTCGCCACGTTCGCTAATATATTTCATTTTAACCTCACCAATAATTGAACTTTAGGATAGGAACTCAAAAATTATTACACAATAATAATCGCGGGTTATTAAGCAGAGAAAATTTTCCGTGCTTATCTTAATAGATTGTCATAGAAAACTTTTTACTTTATAGAGGAACTTTCATAGCGATTTATTCAAAAAGAGAGACATGGAACCCTACATTTTAGGCGCTATTTTTCTTCCTATCCTGCTGTCACCCCTCTTTCTTTACATCAATGAACTTCCTCGTCTACGCAATTATCAAGGATACATCTCTTCACTTATTGCTCTAATCACCCTTATCTGTATTGTTGTGGCAGGAAAAAAATCTTTTTGGAATGTGCCCACTCCGTTTACCATCCCCTGGATACCTTCTCTCGGCATCAATCTTTCTTTTATTACAGATGGCTTATCTCTTTTTTTTGGCATCCTCATCACAGTGATGGGCATTTTAGTGAACCTCTACGCTCAGTTTTACATACCTCCCGAAGATTCCTCCTTAGGTAGGTTCTACTGCTACCTAACGTTTTTTATGGGGTCGATGGTCGGCGCTGTCTTTTCGATTAATTTAATGGTTCTATTTTTGTTTTGGGAAATGACGGGACTTGCCTCCTTTTTACTTATCGGTTACCACTATGAAGAGCAAAAAGTCTGTAACAGTGCCAAAACAACTTTCTTAGTGACAGCTTTCACAGGACTTAGTTTATTAGCCGGCATCATTTTAATTGGACAGATGTATGGAACCTATGATTGGATGTATCTCGTTAACCACATCGACCTCTTTAAAAAAGAATTTTGGCCTTCAGCTATAATCATTCTCTGTTTTTTGGCCGGGATATTTGGCAAGTCAGCACAATTTCCTTTTTACTTCTGGTTACCGAAAGCCATGGTCGCCCCCACTCCAGTGAGCGCCTACCTGCATGCAGCCACTATGGTAAAACTCGGTATTTTTCTTGTCGCTAGGATGTATCCCCTATTTGTGACAAACGCGCTTTGGTTCCCTGTGGTTTCCTCTATCTGCTTTTTAACCATGCTGATTGGAGCCACTCTTTCATTGCTTTCACATGATTTGAAAGCCATCCTAGCTTATGCCACAATTAGCCAACTAGGTTTCTTCATCGGCTTCTATGGAATGGGCAGCGAAGAAGGGGTGCAGTATGATTTTGTGCATATTTTGAATCATGCGCTCTACAAGGGAAGCTTATTTATGCTTGTCGGCATTGTCCATCATAGCACGGGCATCAAGGACATCAGACGTTTAGGAGGCCTTCTAAAGCTCCTCCCCTTTACAACTATCCTCTTCTTTCTTTCAACTGCTGCCATGGCAGGGCTACCTGGAACAATCGGTTTTTTAAGTAAAGAAATGATGCTTGCTGATGTCGTTGCTCTTGGAGAAGCGCATCATAGTGGCTGGGTTATTCTTGGGATTCTTTTTACCGCCTCGCTTTTTAAAGTTGCCTTCTCGATTAGACTCTTCTACCATCTTTTCGTTCGTCCAAGAAAACAGCTCGCTTATGTCTTTCACCCACCAGGATTAGCCATGCAACTCCCTCCCGCCATTTTGAGCGCTGGAGCATTTATTCTCGGGGTCTGGCCTTCAGGGCTTAACCAGCTGGTGCACTATTTTTACGTCTCAGGATTGCACACAGAGACACCCAATGTGATTAAAATTTGGCATGGCTGGACAATCGAACTCCTTATGAGCTTTGGGATCTTTACATTTGGTACCTTACTGTTTTTCCTAGTGGAAAAAACAAGTTGGTACTGGCTAAAAATTCCCGATACGCTGCATTTAGATGCCTTCTACGAAAAAATGATACGTTTTTTCCAACAATTCAGTATTGCTGTGACACAATTCGTCCACTCTAAAAGACCCGATACCCATTTAAATTGGTTGTTCTTATTGGTCATCGGCTTTGTAGGCTGGCAACTGCTACCTTTTCTCGTTCACAAACCGACCATCACATTAAATAAAATTGAACCCATCCGCGCCATCGCAGGTATTACTGTTGCTTTCTTTAGCCTCTCTGTTCTTTTCTTTAGGCACACGCTTTCCCAGCTTATCGCTCTTTCCATTTCTGGTTTAGCCCTTACTCTTTACTTTGTTCTTTATGAAGCACCTGATCTTGCCATGGCCCAAGTACTTATTGAAGTGGTTACCCTCTTTTTAGTTTTGATTTTTCTCAATGCGATTAAAAATGTGGAAGAGACACCTCCCGAAAAAAAATGGCGGCAAGCTATAAAGATGACCCTTTCATTAGGGATGGGGTGCGCAGCCTTCTTAATTAGCTATGTTTATAGCGCACAAGCTAAGCCAGAATTTTTAAAAGATTTTTTCCTGGAAAACAGTCTTCCTTTAGCTCATGGCAAAAATGCCGTTAATACAATCCTCGTGGATTTCCGTGGATTAGATACGTTGGGAGAGATTTCTGTTCTCATTATCGCTTGTCTCGGAGCGATTGGACTGCTGACAACAAGAGCTCCCTATCATTATGACTTTTCAGGGCGGGAAAGCGATTCCATTCCTTCTGCAATTTTGAAAAACATTCTCCCCCTCGTCTTTTTTTTAGTTAACCTTTTCGCTTTTTATCTCCTAGTCCGCGGTCATGATGAGCCAGGAGGAGGTTTTGCAGGAGGACTCTGTTGTGCGATTGCCATTATCTTAATTGGCATTGTGACGCCAAATCCAAAGCGCAATTACTTTATTCACGTTGACCCTTTACGTCTCACCTTTTTTGGATTGGCTTTAGTTCTCCTGGTTGGCCTTTCGGGACTTTTCTCAGGATCTTTTTTAACACACCACTACTTTTACTGGCATCTGCCGATTGTTGGAAAAGTTGTCGTCAATACACCTCTGATTTTTGATACTGGCGTCTTTTTAATCGTCGTGGGAATGACAGTAAAAATCGTTTTCTTTTTTCGCAATTTTGTTTCAAAGGAAAGAGGGGCTGAATCTACATGGACTTAACAGCTGTTATCATCGGGATTATGGTATTCTGTGGGACCTATCTCATTCTACAACACCGCCTCTCTCAAATGGTTTTAGGGTTTTTACTTTTCTCCAATGCCGTTAATCTGCTGCTGCTTTCGATGGCACAAAATCCCGATGAAAAAGTGGCTCCCCTCGTTGAGGGCAACCATGTTTCCTCTTACGTCGACCCTATTCCTCAGGCATTAATTTTGACAGCTATTGTCATCGGCTTTGCTTTCATTGCCCATTTCATGATTCTCTGCTACAGGTTGTTTTGCGATGAAAAACATGAAGATCTATCTGAACTTTTTAGGAGGAAGAAATAATAAGCAATGGTCATCTCATTTCTTATCACTCCCTTAATAACAGCGCTCATTTTGCTATTCATGATCGAGCCATCCTTCAAATCAAGACGGGGCATTGCTCTCACTTCTTGTATCTTACAGCTAATTTTGAGCCTAGTGATAAGCATCAAATGCCTAAACGGTGAAATTTTTGTGTTGATGATGGGTGGGTGGGCAGCGCCTTATGGCATCGCCTTGGTTGTCGATTTTTTCTCAGCACTTATGCTCTTTGCCACACTTCTTGTCTACCTGACAACGATATTATACGGGGCATTTGAAATAGTTGAAGCTCCGGAGCCCTACTTTAGACTGCCTCTCATTTTTTTCCTTCAGGCAGGAACCAACCTTATCTTAATCACAGGTGACTTCTTTAATCTTTTTGTGGCTTTTGAAATCATGCTCACCTCCTCCTATGCTCTTTTGAGTTTGGAGGCGCAAAAAGGCAAGGTGAAGCAGATTTTCTCTTACGTCTCGATCAACTTAGCGGGAAGCATGATTTTTCTTTGGGGGGCAGCAATGGCCTATGGGTATACCGGCAACCTCAATATGGCCGCTTTGGCACTTTTTTTTGCAGATAAAGCTCAAAGCCCCCTGACGATCGCCTTCGCTTTGCTTATGCTTAGCGTAGTGGGCTTAAAAATTGGCATTTTCCCTCTTTACTTTTGGCTTCCGGAGAGCTATCCCATTCTTCCCTATTCTATCAATGCTCTTTTCGGAGGAATACTCGGGAAAGTGGGTATTTACGTACTTTTAAGGCTTTTTTTGACAGTACTTCCTCATGACCTTCCCACAGTGAAGGAATGGATGATCTTACTCTCCATTCCTACAATGCTTTTAGGAGTTATAGGGGCCATCTCCAAAACATCGATTAAAGAAATACTCTCTTACCACATTATCAGCCAAGTGGGCTATATTGTTTTTGCTATCGGTGTGTTTACACCTCTATCTTTAGCCGCAGCTTTGTTATTTACACTTCACAATATGTGGGTAAAGACCTCTTTGTTTCTTTATGCTGGGATTGCGGGACAGTATTTCCGCACAGACTCCTTAAACCACATGGGAGGAGGATTGAAAGCTCTACCATGGGTAGGAGCACTATTTCTTCTTCAGGCTTTATCCCTTGCAGGGCTGCCTCCTTTAAGTGGTTTTTGGGGTAAATACTTAATTCTTTCGGAAGGCCTTTCTTCTGGGCATACTTTTGCTGTCGTGATCGCTCTATTGACAAGCTGGATGACCCTATTTAGTATGCTCAAAATTTGGGGCTTTGCATTTTGGGGAGAAGAAAAACCTCTTTTTAAAGGTGAAAGCTCTCCTTTGTTTAAGTATGCATCCCTCGCTGGTATTGCTTTGGTCGTTTTTTCGCTCTTATTGGGCTTCGGCGTTGAGTATGCGCTACAATTTTCAGAAAATGCCATTACGCATTTACTTGATAAGCAAAACTACATCCACCAAGTTTTTGGATTTTCTGACATAGCCAAACTGGAGATTCTATGAAAGCTTTCTTGACAAATATAGTCTTAGCTTTTGTGTGGCTAATGCTGGGTGAAATTGCTTTGTGGCGCTTTTTTCTAGGATTTTTTCTTGGCTTTATCATCTTAAGTTTTTTCCCCAACATTCAAAGCAATGAAAGCTATATCAAGAAAATGATGGCTTTTTTTCGTTTTTTAAAGAAGTTTTCTTGGGAACTCTTAAAGGCAAACTTCCTTGTAGCAAAGATGGTTCTTTTTAAACCCAAAAAGGACCTCCACCCCTTCTTTTTAACCTATGATGTGAGAGGGCTTAATAAAACGGAGCTCTTGATTTTGAATCATTGCATCACCCTAACCCCAGGCACAGTGACGGTGCTTCTCAGCGAAGATCATACCTCTCTCCTTGTCCATGTCCTTTCTGCAGATTCTAAAGAAGCTATCATCGCTGGAATTAAAAACGGTTTAGAGATGCCCATACTTGCTTTTACAAGAGGATAAACGGTGATCTATTTTTTTTATGCTCTGATGACGCTCTCTCTTTTTTTTGGTGTTGTTAGACTCCTTAAGGGACCGAGCATTCTGAATCGTATCATAGCTTTCGACGCTATCTCCGTTTCGATTATTGGCATTATCATTATTTTTTCTATCGAGCAGCGCATTTCTTATTTTCTAGAACTCATCTTAGTTTTTAGTCTTTTAGGATTTGTGACAACCGTTGCCCTGATCGATTATCTATTTAGAACAAAAAAAAGTGAGATTCATGATGAATTGGAATGATCTAGCGACTGCATTCTTCCTTCTTTTTGGTAGCCTTTTTATTTTAATTGGCAGTTTAGGTGTGCTCAACATGCCAGATACATTGTGCCGAACACATGCTTTATCGAAAGCGCTAACACTTGGGCTCTCTTCAATGCTCATCGGACTGTGGATTAATCTAGGCACCGACATAGCAGGATTAAAAATTTTCTTATGCATCTGTTTTCAACTAGCCACTATCCCTCTCTCAGGTCATTTAATAGCCTACTATTTTTGGCATCAAAAACATCAAAAAAAATAGTTTTTATTTTTAAAAATGTTTTATTTTACAACTAAGATTTGATCTCTAATTAGAGTGCCGAAAAAAGGTAAAAGTTTTATAATTTCCCATTAAATTTGAATAGAGGAACGGAATGTTAAAATTCATCATTTTTAGTCTTTTAGCCGTGAGCACTTTAACTGCAGAAATAAAAGTTCTTGTCTTTGCAGGGAGCACTCGTGAAGACTCTTATAATAAGCAGCTTATCAGAAACGTTGGGCAGATTGCAGCAGCAGAGGGTGCTAAAGTGACTACCGTAGACCTGAAGGACTACCCTATGGCTTTGTATGACGCAGATCTTGAAGCCAGCAAAGGGATGCCAAGCAATGCTAGGAAACTGCGCCAACTCATGAAAGAGAATCAGGTAATTTTTATCGCTTCTCCTCAATACAATGGTTCTGTTCCTGCAGTTTTAAAGAACGCTTTAGACTGGGCTTCTCGAAATGAAGAAGGCCAGCATTCTCGCGATGCCTACCATGGTAAAAAATTTGTCCTTCTCAGCGCCTCCCCCGGAAAAGGTGGTGGAGCAAGAGGTCTTCGCCATTTGAGAGACATCATTCATGACGCTGGGGGCTCTGTTCAAATAGAGGAGTTTTCTCTTTCCTCTTGCGATAGCGCATTCAACGAGCTAGGTCGTTTAAAAAACCCCGCACATAGCGCTGCACTTCGCGAATTTGTGCAAAAAATGTTGAGATAGCGATGATCAAGCTTTCACGACAATCACTTTATCAATTGATTAGTGCAACTTTCTGTGTGATTGTCGTGGTCTCTAACATCATTTCGGCAAAAATGATTTGTTTGCCCTTTTCCGATCATTATAGTATCCCAGCCGGACTCATCACCTATCCTCTTACCTTTCTTTTGAGCGATCTAACTACGGAATTATTCGGAGAAAACAAAGCGAAGCTAATGATTTACATCGCTTTTGCTCTCAACGTTGTGAGCTTTGGACTCATTCAAGTGGCCCTTTTACTCCCCGCGGTGTCACAAAGTGATCAACTAGCTTTTCAAATGGTTCTAGGTTTAAGCGGATTAAGGATCTTCTCTTCTTTAGTTTCTTTTTTAACCGCTCAGATTGTGGATATTCAGCTTTATGCCCTCATCAAACGCTGGACAGGATCGCAACACCTATGGCTGCGCAATAATGGTTCTACTTTAGCCTCTCAGCTAGTAGATACTTTGATGATCGATATTCTCTATCTTTATTGGGGCTTAGAAATGAGCTTAGCGGAAGTGCTTCCTATTATGAGCTTTTCTTATCTGTATAAGGCATTTTTTAGCTTGATCAACACCCCTATTTTCTATTTTCTAGTAGCGGTAACTAAATCCCGCCAAAAAGTCAAACTCAACCCTATCTAAAACTTTTCTTCTAATAGATTGAATTTTATTTTTTCTTTATGCAAAGGTGCACTTTAAGCTGCATCACGGAAAAAAGCGCATGAATTCTCTCATCAGCGATCCCTTTATTCAGGCAAAACTGAATCCTCTTTATCTCGAGGAATTAAAAAGCATTCAAAAGAATCTATCTGGGCTTGCAGGGGAAAAGCAAATCTTTGCAGAAAAAAATCTTATTCTCTTCACTTTTCAAAAACTTTTCCAACCTCTTTATTTCAAATTGCCCATGAAAATTGAGGGAACTGTTTTTTTAATGAGCTCAATTTCTTCGGACGGAATCGGTGATTTTATTGCTCTTCATAAGTGCGCACGCTTTTTAAAAAACCATTATCCCTCTCTTGACCTTCAAGTCGCTTACACCTATTCAAGACAATTGCCGGATTTGGCAACAAACTATCCAAATCATGCCTTCTATGATCCTACCTATTTGATCGAAGCGATTGTTGAAGGCGTGGAAATACCTAACTATGATGATGAACTTCATCGCTTGAAAAAGGAACTCATTGATCATCAAAACGACCATACATTGATCCAAAAAAAAAGCCCTTACGCAGCTCTTGCTATTGAGGAATTATGTGATGCTACCATAAAACAAATTCTCCATTACGAGGAGCTGGATTGTCTAAAGCAAAAGGGAAAAAGCTTTTACAAGAAGCTGATTGAAAGTAGGGCGATCATCCATGTTTCCTTAGCCTTAAATACTTTTGAAAATCCCTTATTAAAGACAAAGTCTATCTATTTTTCAGAATCAGGCAACTTTCAAGGTATAGCTAATGCTCTAAACCTTCATTGGTACAGCATGGGCCTACTTCCATTGGAAGAGGGAATTTTTTTAGAAGAGCCCCAACAATCTTCATCGTTAGGAGATCAAGAGTGCAATTGCTTTGTTAGCTACATTACCACCTTAACTTCTGCCAAGCTTACTTTCATTTACCTTGTTTCTCACCTTCAAAAGCACGTTCAAGAAGATTTAGAAATTATTCTTTATCCATTGACAAGTGAAGAAATAGCTATGCTTGATTTTCCAAAGCTCAGCCAACTTGGAATCGCAGAAGTTTATATTCACTCCACTGATAATCCTATTTCTAAATTACCGATTTCCCCCAAAGGGAAAAAACTTCATCTAAAGCAATTCCTTCCTCTGCCCTACGAGAATTTTATCCCTCTTATCAAAAAGAGCCAGTGGATTGTTGGCTGCACAGGAGACCTCTCCTTAAGCGAGTGTTTAAGTTTGCATAAGGTTCCCTTTTACGAGATAAGAGAGCATAAGAAGGAAACACTTTTCGCCCTTCTTCGCGTTGCCCAATTTTTTCATTTACAAGCTGTTGTCAGCTTTCTAAATCTTTTACAGCAAATAGGGGTTTTGGAACCCTTCACCTTGGCCAAAGAAATAGCAGATCTAATTCTCTTAAACACATTTAGAGTTGAATGGGAGACATTAGTGAACTATATTAAAAAATTTGCCCGCTTTGAACATGCTTTTTTGGCTATTCTTAATGCATTTTTTCATGAACAGGAAAATCCACAATGGAAAAAAAGAGAAGAAAAAATCATTTTAAGCTTTCTTGAAGGGGTATCAGCAAGGGAAATTTACGAGCAGGTACAAAAAGAAATGGGGAAATCCGCTTCGTAAATACGGCCTGACGAAGCGGAAAAGATTTCCAAGCTAGTAGTAGTCATAATAGTAAGGAGTGTAGTCGTAGGAATCATCATATGGGGAGCCGGAATCGTAATAATAGTAAGCTGGGCCGCCGTAGAAGCCAACACCCCAACCTCCATAATTTCCATACCATCCGCCGCCATCCCAATCCCTATGGTGGTGGTCTCCCCAGCCTCTATGATGTCCTCCCCAATCGCCGTGATGGTGACCTCTTCCTCCATGGCCGCTCCGCGCACTTAACTGATCTGCTTTAATTGAAGAAGAGGCGTGTAGAGCACCCATGAACATAGGAGAAAAGAGCAAAGCGCAAAAAGTTAATGAAAAAGCCCACTTTTTCATCCAATACATAATATCCCCCTGGTAACTTATTTAGGAGCAAAAGGATTGAATCTGGAAGAGAAAAGAAAACTTTCTTACATTTTTATTATAATTTTTAAAGAAGCGAAAGTCAATTTGGGAAATCTTTTATAAAGCCGAAAAACAATCTAATCATCTAAAGATTAGAGACTTAAATTTAAATATTCATCTCTTATCAAAGAAGAAATAATTAATATTTTGTTATTGAAAGTAATGCTAAGATTATAAAGTTAAATAACCTGAATAATAGCTGCCCTTATGTTATCCCCTCCCTAACTTTTACTTAAGGTCAACAGCATAGGGTTAGATAAAGCACATCTCTCCTTGTTCACTCAGTTGTAATAGGATTATTTACAGAAGGAGTAGGCAAGATAGTCTATGTTTATGCCAAGGCCGCAGGGTATAAAATAAAATGTATTTGCTAGCTACCATCTTCATTAAAGAAACTTAAGCCCCTATGAAGAACAATTGAACCCTTCTATCTTCAGCGAGATAAAATCGGTCTCCTAAAATCCTCAACTCTGCAAAGAGAATTTGCCATAATCAAACAAAATGCCGAGTACTATCGCTATTCAAAATATGCATAGAGATTCCTCTTTTTGCAAAGAAAAATTCGAAGAAATCCATACAATGACAATTTTCTCTGAGAGAATAATAACCGCGTAAAGTATTTTCGAAAGCTGAGTTTTAAAAAAGATTTAGGCTCGCTAAGGTTCTTTTTGAGCAAAAGATTTCAAATCTTAAAATCCCTGTTAATTGGTCTTTCTGAAAAGAGTAGAAAGCTTTCGTTCCTTGATCATTTCTTAATAACCTTCAATTACACTTGTTAATTATAAATAGTTTGAGGTAATTAGATGCCAGAGATCAGCTTTTTTACTGCACTGCAATATAATCAATCGCATAAAAAGTCGCGCTGCGAGTTTCTTCTAGAAAAAGTCGATAACTACTTTTACTTAGGAGGAAAGAAGGCCTATGTCCTACAAGATGGAAGAGAAGGAATCGTTTTTTCGCAAGCGAACACATCTTGTTTAGAGAAAATTGCGAAAATTACCTCTTATCTGACCATCATCATCCCTGCTATTCTATTGATAACCAAAGGGATTTTACGCTCCCAACATCACTTTAAGATCATTGATCCCAAAGAAGAACTTGAACAAGGCATTCATCTAACCGACGATACGGTGCGCAAATTCATAGATCTTCTACCTAAAATCGTGAATAAAAAAGAAGACGATGAACTTACCTGGTTATCTCGATCCAAAACTTTAGTTTTTCAGCTTCCAGACTCAGATCTTGTTTTTAAAATGGCTCAACCTTACGTGAGTATTTTCCGAGGAGATAAATTATTAAATCCGAATCAACTTATTGAAGAGCGTTTTGCCAATATGGTTAAAGCTAAAGAGATATGCTTGGCTAACCAATTGGGCCTTTTAATCATTCCTCAAGCTAAGAAATTTGTCATTTCCACTGTTGATGGAAAAGAATATACCTTTATCGCTGAAGAGAAACTCGCATTCCAAGCAAACGAAAGCCTCCAAGAAGAAAGCTACTATAAGTTTGCACCAAATTTAAATGAAACAGCTCGTCAACTGGCTATTTTCGTTGTCAAAACTGGATTCAATGATGTCACTTGGCGCAATATTCCTTTACTAGACGAAGGATTAGAAGAAGATAGACATCTTGCACTTATTGATCTTGAGCACATGGAAAGTCGCGTTAATGGATTTATTGGGGATCCTAACGGCAGTCGCGGCTTAATTAAATGTTTATCCGAAGAGCAGATTGAGATTGCGATCGCCGAAGCTTTAAAAAGTGGTGCTATTACAAAAAAAGAAGCAAGCGAAGTAAAAAAGGCTCGCTTGGAAGAGCTTGAGTATGATAAGCAACTACGTAATTATTATGCTAAAAGGGCGATTGTAACAGGTAAAGAGCCTATTGAGGTTGATTTAGACTCTTTAGATTTAAATTTAGATGATGAGATCGGGGAAGTTAAAATCCCCATCTGGCTGGATGAAGATGCCTTTAAATGGCAAACCAAAAGGGTTACACTAAGGGATGTTGCAGAAGAAATTATAACTGAAATCAACCGCTTAATTGAAAATAGTCCTGGTCACGCTTCAAACAAGGGAAAGCGTTGTGTCCTTCTCGAAACATCAAAGGGCGCTCTTCACCCTTTCTGTAGGCTTGGCTCAAAAAAAGAAGTTTCCTACGAAGAAAATGAAAAAAACCTTTGGCTTTATCGAGTCATTCAAGCCCTCGTAGATAAAGGCTACCTATTTAAGCTTGAAGTCAATGGCCAAGGGTACTACGTTCAAGCTTAATGCTTATTAACGAAGACTAATCCTTATTCTAAAAGTGCAACCGCTTGATCGGTTGCACTTTCAACAAGGCAGCCTAAAGCTTAGCGCGTCTTAAGAACTTCTAACATATTATTGATTATTCTTCCTTCACTCAATCCTCTAACTTTTGCAGCAATACGACTTTTTTCTACTTCGCTCTTGACGATTCCATTTAAAGTAATTGTTTTGGCATCGACCAAAATTCCGATGCTTTTAGACTGAGGAGAAAGTGAGTGATCGCTGGCAATTGCCTGACGAATTTTATCTTCAGCTTGGCTATCTTGAGCAGATAGATTTGTTGAGGAAGCCTGGGTGTTGCTCCAATTGCTTGTGGAATTAGAATAGGTATTTTTCTGTTGAGAGCTAGTATAGCTAGGGGACTTAGAGTTTCTTTCATTAGCAGCGACAGGTCTAGTGAAGCCTTTCTGGGGTACTTCCACTTTATTACTTACACTCTTAACACCCTTTAATTCTTTAACGAGATTGCTTAGGGCGCTTCTAGCCTCTTCCGATGGCAATTTTCCTGAAAGTCTCACACTTCCTTCGTCAATATAGATGGCAATAGCATTGGAATCTACCTGAGGAAGTTTTTCTGCAATTTGCTGCCTAATCTGGAAACCTAATCTTCTATCTTCATCTGTCGTGAATTTATCGTCATCATTGCCGCGCACAACGCCTTGGCTTACCATCCGATTGGCAGTTTTCTGGTCCGTGTTCTGCATATTTTGTGTTTTCGACATCTCTTGCGTAGAACGCATATCTTGAGGCGCACTGTTAGGCTGAGTCATCGTCTCAGTTGGTTGAGAAAAATAGGATTGGCCTTGTGAGGCTGAAGAGGACTGCACGACATAACCTTTTGGATGAGAAGGCTCTGTTCCATACACCTGAGGATTAAAGTGATGAGGAGGCGTATCATATTCTTGGGTTTTATAAGTGTTATTTTTATAGCTTGAAGGATAATTATATCCTTTCCCTTGTTGGTAGTCATCGGCAAGAAGCGTTCCTGTACCGATGAATGAAATAGCTGTTGCTAGTAACATATAGTTCTTCATAGGTTCTCCTGTTGTTTTTAAAGACAATTCAGCCCTTATCTATTCCCACAGCAACTTTGTTGCTGTCAAATCGAACAATCTAAACTTAAGCTTTAGATTGCTTCTTTTTTGAAGAATAAGCCGCGTTTAAGTTGTCCGAGTTGCTACCCGCATGATTAAAGCAGACTTAAAGTAGAAATTTGGGATAAAGAGCAGTTAACCTCTACTGTTTTAAACGGTTAGCTTCCTGTTTCTTCAAAATCTAGTGCGTTGTTTTAAACCTTCCAACCGGGACCAACGCTCACATTTCAAAGAGGAAGAAGCCATACTACTGAGCTAAAAAAACTTTCGCCTTAAAAGTGATTTTTAAAGCGAAAAGCACTTGTGGCTTTAGTTTTAAATTGGTAGCTCAGAAGTCATTATAGAGCTTTACTTTAAATTGAATCATGCAGGTCAAAGAATAGCTGTCAAACATTTTTTTAAATTAAAACGATTTATTAATGACAAAAGCCATCTATAAAATTAGCTTATGTTTAATAATGTGAAATCAAAAGTTTAATCTTCCTTGCTAGACAGAAGTGAGTAATTCTTATTTATCCCCCTAGCCTATTTATTTCATGTTAACAACAAAACTCCCGCCAACGTTTATTGAAACCAGCTATGACATCTAAACAGCAAAAATGAAAAAAGGGAGGAATCGTAACAAGGGTTTATCTTAAATGAAAAAACCGCAGGCTCTCGTCAATAGCGATGACGAAAAACAGAATGAAAAAGGCAATTTTTCTCACAAAGATATTTCTTAAGAATTAATAAGCGTACAATGAAATCACTCATTTAACGACTGCTATTAGTTTTATATATTCATTAAGAAAATTTTATACAATCTTAATAAGCCAATGACATGTTGATGATTTAAAAATTTCAAAAATAAGGGAACCTATGAATATGAATCTAGATACTAACGGTTTAATCCTCACTTTATATAGCTGTGGGCCAGCACAGATTGTTGGCATCCCCGCCACTTTAGTGACTGGGGTCATGGGTTTGACTGCGCCAATTTTTAAAGCATTTGGTCAACTCAAAATTCGACGTCTAGAAGCTAAAATTCATAAAGAAACAAACAACCCTCTTAACGATTGGCAAAAAACAGAAGAACTAGATCAGAAGTTAATTCTTGTTAAAAAAACACGAAAAGAAGCTTGGGAAGTTAAGGACTACTTTAGAAATTGCGGCTTTTTTATTTTATCCATGATCCCTGTTGGAGGCGCCATTCTAGCAAGAAAAATCGGTGTTTGCCCTTCGATGTTCAAGAATGGTTGATTACATGGCGAATCTATTTCCTTAACCATTCATACCAGTAATAAGCCATGTGGATTAAAACGCATAGCCCAAGAACTTTAAAATTTGTTAAATGTTTGGTGAGATGTCCTCTCGAATAGGGTTTCAAAAGGGGAAAATTAGTCCTAAGGGAAAGCTTATTTTGAGGGAGCCAGTTTGTTATCGAACTGATCGCTAGGCAAAGGCACCCCTTTGATAACTTTTAACAAGAAACGCTCCAAAATTGTTTGAGAATCAATATCACTGTGAGCTCTCTGACTAACGAAATATTACAACGAAGTTAAATAGGCTTTTAGTATCTCCTTTGTTTCCTCATTTATGAAAATAGCACAATCTCATCAAATGGACGCTGTAATAATTTTATTCCGTCTCAGTACTCTCTCCTATTATTAAAGCAGAAGCGCATGCCGTGATCGCCGTGTCCAATTGGGAAAGGATCGGATCTATTTGAGGAGCCTCTTCGCCCAAATCTTCAGGAATTAAATTATCCGGCAATTTACTTAGCTCTTCGATAATAGATTCTGAAACGAACTCTTCACGCGCTTGCCTATAATCTCCCAGACTATCTTTCAATTCTTGTAAAAATAGCCTTGGATCAATGTTTTGATTTAATTCATCTTCTATTGTTTGAGAACTCGATTTTGTTGCAGTAAATTTTGTTATTAAATCTTGAACCCTCCTTAGAGTCTCCTCAGACAGAATTGAATATTCATTATCTAAGCTCTCCAATTGATTCTGTAAATTTATTTTTAAATGTTTAAGTCCATCTATCAATTCATCAAAGGATTTTAAACTATTCCCTGTTTGCTGATTTTTAAACTCGTAGAAGTTTTGAAGTTGCTTATTAATTTTTTTCAATTCAACACAAGAATTTTTGAAAAAAAGGTCGCATAACTTAAGGTACTCTAGTGTTGAAAAAAGTTCATTATTCACATTCTCATTTTTGAAACTTTCTAAATCCTCCAAAGACTCTAACCACTCTGTTTCCATTTTTTGGAGTTTTTCCTTTTCTTGATTTAAATCAGGAAAGTCGTTGCTATGTGTCATTTAATTCTCCTGTGAATAAAATTCTATATTTTCATCGCAACATATCTTCCAATATAGAACAAGATCATACTTTTTTGGAGAAAAACTTTTTGATGCCTCCAAACTCTTATGCGAGCGTTGAAAGGAAGCCCCCTCACCTATACCACATGAATATAAAAATTTTGTGGATATCTATCCGATCTGAAACTTTGGCGATCTTTAAAGAAAAAATACAGACTCTATTGGCCACATTCCAATTGAGGTCTAAAATTTTACTTTGCCTCAAAGCCCTTGGCAAGCGTCAAAAAATTTCCCCTAAATTAGGCTCGATCATAATTAACCTATTGTCAATAATCCAGCGTAATTGATGGCATACATTAGGTCAAAGATGCCGGCATAGCGATTGGAAGTAACAAGCCGCCTCTCAACCTTTTTCTCTTGCTATTGTGAGCCGTACGAGCACATAGGTCTCGAGAGGAATTTTCCACTAGCCAGAAGACAAATATCATTTTTTAACAGCTATAATGTTCTCATTCCCAGTTAATTCAAAGCGCTCGACAATTGCCGAAACAGTACTGCAAACTTTATCCCCCGCTATTTCCTTAATCCAAACGCAACTAAACCAACTATTAGAATACTCTTGCCTTTATTAAATTTTCAAAGTAATATATTTTCCTAACTACCGCACACCGCAATAATTTATCTATTAGCAGTCAAAGTCTGTAATATTACTAAATAGGTCTTAAACGTATGAGCAAATTAGATTATTTTTTATTGACTCAGGTTCAAAGAAAAAACATTGGAACTGCAGAAACAGTTGCTAATTTTTGCCTAAAACCAGCTCAGTATCTTTGGAATGGAAAAAAAATAGATTTCATTCAAGAAGACGACCTAAAAGCTGCTCAAGTAGATTTCATTTTTAATTCTCAGCAACGCTCGTGGAAAATGACAGCCTTCATGGTAGTATTGCTCATCCCTGGTACCCTTTTAGGAGCTACTTTAAAGGCCTATGCTCTGCTTAGATCTTATGATAGAGAAGATACTGCGTTCTTACTAGATTGCTTAAAAAAAGAGCAAGCAAACAAAATATTTGTTCCTCAAGGGCAAGCTGAATTTGGCGAAAAAATTCGTCAACTTACTGAAACAATAAGGTCAACAGGTTCCTTGAGTGCACGTCTTATGGATAAAAACAAACCTCTTTTTCTTTCTGAAATTGGAGACTTAAGACTCCTCTATGAAGAAAATCACCCAAGTGCTTTTGGCGGATGGACCAAAGAATGTAATCCAAAAGCAATTGAAGTCAATAATACAATGTTAGATAACATTCACTTACTATGGAATTTATCCTATATTAATTTGGTCGATCGTTACCGTCCCTTATCTTACCCTGTAGGAGAGGAATGGTCATTGAAAAAAATTAATCCTACTGTAACTTCATTAAACGTGGAAACATTAAAGTTTACAGAGGATATGAAAGCAAAAGATTTCTTCGCCAAAAAATACGGCATGTAATACTTGCTTCTTATAAACGGCATAGGATGTTTTTTTTTGCTTTAGTTTGGTGTTAGGGAAGTTTGCTTTATTTTTGACATTTTTAGGCATAAAATTTTTCCTCAAATGGCGACCTCATCTATTCTCTAAAACCCTCTCCTAATAAAATAATTTTTTTGCCTTTCTGATTGTCATGATGGCTTTTTATCGTCACTGGCAAAAAAATGTAAGGCAGAGTGCTTTCGTAATGGCCTTAAAAAACATCCTGACCATTCAAAGAGGAAACGAACCTGAGCACAAAGCAGGTCCAACAACTACAATAAGTTGAATAGGTTGTAGCTGTTTTTAAAACAAATTATAATGATTTACATTGTCATAACAATGTGATATAAACATTGTTTTTCAGAAGAATAATCGTTTAATTTGCATAGGTTTTTCTGAATTTAAAAACATTCAACCCATTGAACGCTATGACAAAAGAAGAAAAGGCAAAAACAACACCTATGATGGCGCAATGGTATGAATGTAAAGCAGCTGCCAAGGATGCCATTCTTTTTTTTAGACTAGGTGATTTCTATGAAGCGTTTTACGATGATGCAGCTCTTATCGCTAAAGAGCTAGACCTTACTTTGACCAAACGTCAAGACACACCGATGAGCGGCGTGCCTTATCATACCGCAGAAACATATATCGACCGCCTTGTGTCCAAGGGCTACAAAGTAGCCGTTGCAGAACAAACAGAAAATCCTACGGGCAAAGGACTTGTGAATCGAGAAGTCAAACGCTTCATCACTCCAGCTACTAACTTTAGCTCCTCCTATCTATCAGAAAAATCGAATACCTTTTTCGCCTGTGTGCATCAGTTGGGAACATTATTCGGCCTTGCTATAGCTGATCTTACCACTGGAGAATGCTATGTCATTGAATTCGACGATCTTAAAACGCTTCAAAGCGAACTCTATCGCCTATGTCCGAAAGAACTTCTTATCTCTTCAAAATTTAAAGAAAAACACCCACAATTTCTCGAAGACCTACATACTGGCTTATCTTGCTTGGTTAATTCAATTCCAGAATGGCATTTCGAGCATAAATTGTGCTATGATTTTCTAACCCAACACTTTAACGTTTTGCGTTTGGATGGATTTGGTTTAAAGGCTATGGTCACAGCCATCAATGCAGCAGGAGCATTGCTCTCATTTCTTAAAGAGACTCTTTGCCATTGCATCAGCCATTTTACATCGATTTCTACCTACTCCTCCAACCAATTTATGGAGCTTGATCGCGCAACCCTAAATAATTTGGAGATTTTGCAATCGCAAAATGAGCGCTCCAAGAAAAATACACTCGTTGCTCTTTTGGATCAAACCATCACTCCGATGGGCGGAAGGGCGCTGAGGAGGCTTCTTGTTCAACCTTTATTAGATCCGTTAAAAATTGAACAAAGACATTCAGCAATTGAACAGTTTCTTTACCATTACGAAGCTATGGAAAAAATGCGCACCCTTCTTGAAGGTGTTAGGGATTTAGAACGTTTAATAATGCGCATCAATACAGGACGCGCAAGCCCGAAAGATATCCTTAGCTTAAAATTTTCTCTCGAGCCATTACCTTATTTAAAAAACATTTTGTCGGTCTTTAATCACACGTTAATCCAACATGAAAATGGCAAGATTAAAACGCTCCCCTCCTTGGTTCAATTAATCACCGAATCCTTAAATGAAGAAGTCCCTTTAAGAGTTTCTGACGGCAACGTCTTCCGAAAAGGCTTCTGCAGTGAGTTAGACGAGCTGCGCGTAATTAGCCAAGATAGCAAACTGTGGATGAGTAATTACCAACTTCACTTAAGAGAAACATCTGGCATCAAAACATTGAAAGTAGGTTACACGAGGGTTTCGGGTTTTTATATTGAAGTTAGCAAAGGCCAAGCAGAAAAAGTTCCTGAGAATTTCGTCAGAAGGCAAACATTAACAAATGCAGAACGCTACATTACTCCGGAATTAAAAGAATATGAGGAGAAAGTCTTTCGTAGCGAAGAAAAAATCGCTCAGATTGAATCAGCTCTTTTTGATGAACTCATTAGAAAGATCTCGAGCTATTCCCAGGATATTCTCCTCTCAGCTCAAGCAATTGCTCTGCTGGACTTTTTACTGGGATTAGCCAAAGTCGCGCGCGACAAAAACTACTGTAAACCCATCGTCGATGATGGCACAAGCTTCGATATTAAAGAAGGTCGCCATGCGATTATCGAAAGCATTCATCTTGAAGAAAAGTTTATTGCCAATGATACCTTTTTAGACACTGAAAATCACAGGATGATGCTGATCACTGGACCAAACATGGCAGGAAAATCCACTTACATAAGGCAAGTGGCTCTGATTGCCATCATGGCCCAAATTGGTTCTTATGTTCCAGCAAAATATGCCCGAATCGGTATTGTAGATAAGCTCTTCACAAGAATCGGAGCCAGCGACGATCTTTCGCGAGGGCAATCGACATTCATGGTCGAAATGACAGAAACGGCAAATATTTTAAACAATGCGACCTCCCGATCCTTAGTGATTTTGGATGAAATCGGCCGTGGAACAAGCACCTATGATGGCATTTCGTTAGCCTGGTCAATAGCAGAATACCTCCTTTCAATCGAAGGGAAGAAGGCAAAAACGCTTTTCGCCACCCATTATTTTGAATTGACTAAATTAGAAGAGAAAATGTCTGGTGTGCAAAACTACTCCGTCGCTGTTCACGAAAGTGGCGATCAAGTACTTTTCTTACGAAAAATTGTTCGTGGTAAAGCCGATAGAAGTTATGGAATCCACGTAGCACGTTTAGCCGGACTTCCTAGGTGGGTGATCTCAAGAGCAAAAGAAATTCTTTTTCATCTTGAAGAAGGATCTAAGGGCAATACTACATTTGAGCCCCCTCAGCATAGAAAACTCTCTCAGCAAAAAGCTAAGTATACAGCAAATGAATTTCAGTTAACTTTTTTTAATGAATAATTTTTTTCTAAAACTATTGACAACTATTTATAAAAATTAATAGAAAGAATTTGTCCAACCATTAACCTTTAAGGAGGGAAACATGGACAAAAAACACCAACAGCCTCAAAAAGGCTCTACTAATCCAGGTCAAAAGAACCAACCACAAAAACAACAGCAACAGCCACAAACTCCAAATCAAAAAAAAGCTGGTTCAAACTGGTAGATTTTTCCTTAGGCGCAACTTTTTTAAGTTGCGCTTTTAATTTCCCAAATTGTATGGGACGCTTAGAAGGCGCCCTTGCCTCAAAATGCAGAGTAGTTCCTTGTTCACCAATTCAAAACATCCCCATTACCAAGATGCCAACATTGTTTTTCAGTTTTTTCTATCCGAGTTTTTAAAAGCGGTAGAGGAAGTTACCTCTCTCGATGAACGTTTAAGCTTATACAAGCAAAAAAACAATGATAATTATCGAGAACTTTTCGTTTCTCTTGTAGAGCTTTGCGGTTTTTTACCCAAACATGCGCGATTTTTTCCATGGGGATTAGCGGAAGGAAGCCTAAATAAACTCATTACTTTAATCCAGCAATATGTACAATTAGTTGGAGATAGTAAGGAATTAAAAGAGATCCAAAATATATTGGATAAATGTTTAAAGGAAGCACATAAAGCCCTAGATTTACTTAAAGACTCAGAGAAAGATAAAACCTCACTTTATCTCGAAGAAATGATTGCTATGCATCTTACTCAAACGCTTAAGACCTTTAAAAAGCTAAATAAATTAATCCTCCCTCTGCTCCAGCAATTTAAAAACAGTGAAAATGTTCTTTTTTTTCTCTTACGCAATCTGCAAGCTTTGAGAAAAATTTATGGTAAACGGGCTATTGTGCAACTGTTTAAAGATATTCATCCGAACGGCCCTCAATCTCTTGAACGTTTTCTCCTAAAAGAATATTCTAGGAGAGGCTTCTCCCAGCTAGCAAAAAACATTAATGAGAAAATGGCTGAGCTTACTTTGTGAAACAAGAACTTTTAGAACTAATCTCGCTAACTAAACTTTTTATCCACGAAAATTACTCCCTCTCTCACAAAAACAGCCATAAGCTACCCCTTTCTAACTCGCCAAAACCTTTACCTGTCAAAGAGTTAAAAGCCGAAACAGCACCTTTACCTCAGAGGCTACCGTCATCCCAACCCTTACCTTCTTTAGATCATACAGGAGTCTTGCCAAACACCTTACCGGTAAAAGAGCTAAAAGCAAAAGAAGAGCCTCTTCCTCCAAAGTTGCCGTCTTTAGAAAAAGAGCCCTTGCCAAAGATCGAAAAAGATTTTTCTGACATTATCAAAATTTTTACCAACGAACTTCCGCACATAAATATCCGCAAAACCCCGCTCGATGATACGGTAGCGAAAATAAAATCTAGGGAGTGGGAGTTAAAGGAAGTCAATGTCCAAGCCCTCATTCTTTTTGATCAGGAAAGTGCAAAGGAAATCCGATTTCTTCAAAACGTTGCTGATTGCCTTTCTTTAAGATTTGGGTTTACAAAAGTAATAAGTATTCAGGAGTTAAATGAAATTGATTTTACTCCTACTTTAAAGTGCATCCTGTCGAGTAAACAAATTTTCACGAACTCTGAAAAACTTCAATCTCTTGCCAAAAAGAACAATACTCCATTTTCTCTTTACGAAGCTGTTTCTCACTACTTTAAAAACCCCCAGGAAAAAGCGCAACTTTGGCAGACCCTATCTTCTTTACTAGGTTAAAGGCCAAAATCTCATGACAATAGCCTCTGTTCTTCTTGATGTTGCCATAGGAAAGCCCTTAGACTACAGCATCCCCCCTGAGCTAGTGGGAAAAGTCTGTAAGGGAAGCCTTGTGAAAGTTCCGTTACACAATCGCACCAAACACGGTGCAGTGATTGAAATTAAAGAGAAAAGTTCCTACGCTTCTATCAAGCCCATCGTAGACCTTGTTAATGATGCCGCACCTTTAACTCAAGACCTCCTAAGTTTAAGCTTTTGGCTTGCCGAACACTACTGCACTTCATGGGAAACCGTTTTAAAAACAATGGTCCCTTCAAGCATTCGAGGAAAATCTCGCCCCAAAGAACAACTTTTCATCTCTAGGGCTAAAAATTTAGAAGAATTGAGAACCCACTGCAGCTTAATGAGACAAAAAAGTCCGCAGCAAGCCGCACTTTTAGACACTATGCTTCATGTCAATAAGGGCATCTTGCTTGCGGACCTCATCGCAGGCGGAGGAAGCCGCGCTGCGTGCCAAGCTCTTATTAAAAAAGGCCTTTTAAAAGCTGAAAAAACATGCATCGACCGCTCCCCCCTTCACGAAGCGGAATTCTTTCGTACTAAAGCCAAAATTCTTAATGCAGAGCAGGCTGAGGCACTACAGAGCATCACCGGCAGCATGGCGGCAAAAAAATTTGCCGCCCATCTTTTATGGGGCATCACCGGCAGCGGAAAAACTGAAGTTTATCTACAAGCTATTGATCATGCCTTAAAAAATGATCAAGGAGCAATCTTGCTTGTTCCAGAAATCTCTTTAACTTCACAGACAATCGAGCGCTTTAAAAGCCGCTTTACGGACAATATTGCAATTCTCCATTGCCGGTTGAGCCAGGGCGAACGCTTTGATGAGTGGATGAAGATCGCAAGAGGTGAAGCGAGAATTGTCATTGGCGCTAGATCATCAGTGTTTAGTCCTGTAAAAAATCTCGGACTCATTATCGTCGATGAAGAGCATGATTTTTCCTACAAGCAATCTGACATGATGCCTTGTTATAATGCACGCGATGTAGCCGTGATGCGTGCTTCCTTTTCTCAATCGGTTGTTATCCTAGGCAGTGCGACACCAAGCCTTGAGACTTTTCATAATAGCCAAATAGGCAAGTATTGCCTTAACACCTTGCAAAGAAGAACCCTTAAAGCTGAACTACCCGAGGTAGAAATTGTCGATATGCGTCGCGAATGGGAAAAAGCAAAGGGCTTTACTCTGTTTTCCGACACCTTGCTGTCAGGAATCAAAACCAATCTGCAAAAAGGTGAGCAGACAATCCTTTTTTTGAATCGGAGAGGCTACCACACCTCTCTTTTTTGCCCCTCTTGCGGAGAGGCTGTCAAATGTGCAGAATGTGATGTAGCAATGACTTACCACTATAAGGAAGATCACCTTTCGTGCCATCTTTGCGGTTGCTTCCAATCTCCCCTGCCGCAGGTTTGCCCCAAGTGCCATGGATCAGCGCCTATGAAATTTAAGGGCGTTGGTACAGAACAGGTGGAGCGAGCTCTTCACGCCATTTTTCCTGAGGTGCGAACGACAAGATTGGATAGGGATACGACAAAGAACAAGGGCAGTCATCAAAAAATTTTTAAAGAGTTTAAAACCGGTAAGGCGGATGTTCTCATCGGCACGCAAATGGTTGCCAAAGGACTTCACTTTCCCGAAGTCACTCTTGTAGGGGTTCTTAACTGCGACAGCAGCTTATCCATTCCCGACTTTCGCTCATCGGAAACGACCTTTCAACTCATCACGCAGGTTGCAGGAAGATCAGGAAGAGGGGCTTTAACGGGAAAAGTGATCTTGCAAACGCTCATCCCTGATAATAACACGATCTCCTATGCCTCACAACAGGATTACAAAGCGTTTTATGAAGAAGAAATGGCAACTCGAAAGCTGTTTGGCTATCCTCCCTACTCTCATCTCATTAAAATCCGCCATAGCGGCCTTAAGGAAAAGCAAGCGCGCCAAGAGTTGGAAATGTTTCGCCTAAAACTTCTCGAACTCTTTCCTTCTCAGTATGAGATGACTCCAGTGATGGCTTCAGGACACGCCAAAATCAAAAACATCTACCGCTTTCAATTTCTTATCCGTGGTCCTAAAATCGGTTTAATGACGAAAATCCTAAACGATTTGAACCAAAAGAAAAAAAGTCCTAAATTTTTTATCGACGTTAGCCCCGCTTCAACTTTCTTTTAGACTCTTATAATAGAATCTACTGGGTTTAAAACTCCTTTTTTGATAAACTATCTCTAAATAATTTATAATCCAAAGTTTATAATATGCTGCCAATCGCTGGACAAAAAAACAAAAAAAGCGCTCAACCTAAACTTCCTATTCAAGAGGAATCTCATTCTAAACCCCAGTTTGAGTTTCATGGGAATAAAATTCATTTTATCAGTTTAGGCTGCCCGCGAAACCTTGTCGACAGCGAAGTCATGTTAGGCATTCTTCTGCGTGCCGGTTATGAAGTTGCAGAAGAATTGGGCGATGCAGATTATATTGTTATCAACACTTGCGGATTCTTAGAAGCTTCACGAAATGAATCTTTAGAAACAGTTGACTTAGCTCTCAAAGGAAGAAAAGACTCTGCTCGCTTAATTGTTACTGGATGCATGGTTCAAACGCATAGTGATACCTTAAAAACACAGTATCCAAGCATCGATTATCTTTTAGGTTCTGGCGATTTGGAAGGCATTTTAGAGGCCGTCCAATCTAAAGATAATAAATCATTTATTACCAATGCGAGAAGTTACTTAGAAGCGGGAGAGGTTCCTCGTCAGCTATCTACTCCCAAGCATTACGCTTACTTGAAAATAGCCGAAGGCTGTCGCAAACGCTGCGCTTACTGCATCATCCCCACAATTAAAGGTCCCCTCAAAAGCAAATCGACAGAGCAAGTATTAAAAGAATTCAATCTCCTTCTCAACCAAGGGGTTAAGGAGATCATCTTAATCGCCCAAGATTTAGGAGACTACGCAAAAGACCGTGGAGCCAAAAAAGTTGATGGTCTGATTGAACTATTAAAAGAACTGCTCGCCATTGATAAGCCATTTTGGTTAAGACTTCTCTACCTTTATCCCGATGAAATTACCGATGAATTGATAGCGTTAATGAAAAGCGATTCGCGTATCTGTCCTTATCTTGACATGCCAATCCAGCATGTCAACAATACCGTTTTGAAAGCGATGCATCGAGCCACTTCTAAAGAACAAATTGTCTCTACGATTACTAAATTAAAAAAAGAGTTGCCTGATGTTGCCATTAGAACGAGCTTAATAGTCGGCTTTCCAGGAGAAACAGAAGAACAGTTTTCTGAACTTGCTGCCTTTTTAAAGGAATATCCTCTAGATAACGTGGGCATCTTTAAGTTTTCTAGAGAACCTGGTTCCTATGCTTATGACCTTCCTGATCAAATCGATGAAGAAACAAAAGAAAAACGCTACCAGCACTTGATGAAGATTCAACAGAAAGTCCTACAAAAAGTCAATCAGCGCTACAAAGGCAAAGTCATTCCGGTTGTTGTCGAAGGGTATCACCCTGAAACTGAGCTGCTCATGCGTGGCCGACACAGAGGACAGTGTCCTGACATCGACGGCCAAGTCATCATTAATGATGGTCGCAAAGTGAAGGCTTTTGGCGAGATTTACAAGGTCAAAATCACAGATATTGCTGGTTATGATTTAGTCGGTGCTGTTATCTAATACGATTAGTTCGAGTAAAATGTATGGCAAAATTGATCCATCGGTTAAAGTAAAAATCAAAAAGGATTTTTACATGCTGCGATGGTTCAAGCAATTCACTAAAGCCAAGAGGGAAACAAAATGGTTTATTTTGAATTGGGCTGTCTATATTATTCTCCTAATCGCAACAACTTTATACTGCTATGCGCGACTCGATTATGTACGCAGCTATAAAGCCAGTGAAACCTATTCAAAAACGCCTTAACCATTTTTTTTAATTCCATGATTGTAAAGCCCGAATACCACGCACACGACGAGTTCATCACTCGAACGAAAAAATTGGAAGAGATCCGCCAGCTTGGTGTTGATCCTTACCCCCATCACTTCTCTCCCTCGATCGATGCTGAAAAGCTACATCTCAAATATAATGACCAACCAATTGGAACTAGTGAAGAGGCAGCAGACGGGAAAACGGAAGAAGTCACCTTGGCGGGCCGTCTTGTATTGTTCCGGGGAATGGGTAAAAATGCTTTTGCGCATCTTCAAGATACAACGGGACGCACGCAATTGATGTTCAACCGCGATGCAACGAAAGTCACGGGCTTTAATGGGACTGAGGAGTTAACGCCCTATAAATTTATCGAAAAGAAAATTGACTTAGGTGACATCATCGGTGTTACTGGTCATGTGTTCCGCACGCATAAAGGAGAGCTCACTGTCTTTGTCACCAAATTAACATTGCTTTCCAAAA
The DNA here is from genome assembly GCA_011125455.1 of Chlamydiales bacterium STE3. Taxonomy (NCBI): domain Bacteria; kingdom Pseudomonadati; phylum Chlamydiota; class Chlamydiia; order Chlamydiales; species Chlamydiales bacterium STE3. The sequence continues at coordinate 25,910 of VKHO01000048.1, forward strand.
CTTTGCTGCCTCTTGCAGACAAGCACGGTGGATTAGCTGATAAAGAATTGCGTTACCGCAAACGCTGGCTGGATTTGATCTCTAATCACGATGTGCAAAAAACATTCTTGTTGCGTAGCAAAATCTTGGAATGGATTCGCTCTTATATGTATGGGGAGCAGTTTATTGAAGTGGAGACACCCGTGCTGCAGAGCATGTATGGTGGTGCTGAAGCGCGTCCTTTTTTAACAAAGTTGAATGCGCTAGATCAGGAAATGTTTCTGCGTATCTCCCTTGAAATTCCTCTGAAGAAACTAATCGTCGGTGGAATGGATAGAATTTTCGAAATTGGCAAAGTCTTTCGCAATGAAGGGATTGATCGTACCCATAATCCCGAATTTACCATGATCGAAGCCTATGCTGCCTACTTTGATTATAATGACATGATGCGCCTTGTTGAAAATCTTTTTGAGCTCATTGCCAAAAAATTAACTGGTGACACAAAAATCACCGTTTTCTCTTCAGAGAGAAATGAAGACGTTGTCTTGGATATGAAAGCGCCTTGGCCGAGATTAACGATGAAAGAGGCTATTGCCAAGTTTGCTAACCTCGATGTCGATACGTTAAGCGATCAGGAGATCAAAAAGCTATTAGAAGATAGCGGCCATATCGATCTTGATAAGCTTAAAACACTTTCAAGAGGCCTACTTATTGCAGCTCTTTTTGAAGTGAAAGCAGAGCCTCACCTCATTCAGCCCCACCATATTACTGACCATCCGATTGAAACGACGCCGCTATGCAAACTACACCGCAACCCAGCTGACAGAGAGCAAGGCATCGTGGAGCGTTTCGAAAGCTTTATTATGGGCAGTGAGATTTGCAATGCTTATTCTGAACTTAATGACCCAGAATTACAAAGAGAGCTTTTAGAACGCCAAGCTGCAAGAAGAGATGCTGGTGATGAAGAAGCCAGTCCCCTTGATGAAGAATTTATCGAGGCGATTTGCCAGGGCATGCCTCCTACCGGGGGTGTTGGTATAGGTATCGACCGTTTGATGATGATTTTTACAAATGCTCATTCTATTCGAGATGTGCTCTATTTTCCATGGATGAAGCCTCAATCTAAAGAGAGTTAAATCCCAGCATTCGCCTGATAAATTTACGGATTTGTCAGGCTTTTTTTCCAAAAGAATATGATTTTTTTTATAAGTGCGCCTCTTTAGTGCAGGGATTTTTAGGCCACTTATTCTCTTTTATCCTTTCTGCAAATATTTGAGCCATTAGGCTCCACTTTTTCAAATTGCAGGTCAAATGCTTGTAATTTGTTAATTTTCTGATTTCCTTAGCTTAGATTTATTATTCGATTTATTGTCGTATCTTTTCTATCGACATTTTACAATTAAAATATTTTAATTAAATAAAATCAATCAAGTTAGGTATGTTTTTATGTTAGATAACATTCAAAAGCACTTAATTGAGGCTGACAAATTCTGCGATCATATTCCAGTCGTTAGCTCTGCAAATAATTTAGTTGATTTATTCCAAAAATGTGTTGTTATTCCGTCGATAGGAAGTTCGGCTGTTAAAAAAAACAACTACTACCGACAACTGGACAAGAAACATTTTTTACGCTGCATTATTCTTTTAATCCCTGGCCTAGGAAATATAATTATCGACCTCTATGATTGTGCCAAGAAAAAGGGTACCAATAAGAATTTGCTTATCCCTCCTATTCAGAATAATGACGAACTATACCAAAAACATCGTGATTCAGTTCTTGCCGCTATTCAAAAGGATGGACTTGCGCTTCAGCATGCTAGCAAAGAGCACAAAAATGATCCAAGAGTAGTGTTTGCCGCTTTTCAACAGAATAAATCGGCTCTTAAGTATGCTAATAAGCAAGCAGTGCTTGCCATTGTTCAGCAGTATGGATTGGCACTGGAGTATACTAGCGAAGAACACAAAAATGATCCGGAAGTAGCTCTTGCCGCTGTTCAGCAGGATGGATTAGCGCTTCAGTTTGCTAGCAAGGAGATCAAAAATAACCCACTAATAGTTCTTGCCGCTTTTCAACAGAATAAATCGGCTCTTAAATATGCTAACAAGCAGGCAGTGCTTGTTATTGTTCAGCAATATGGATGGGCACTGGAGTATACTAGCGAAGAACACAAAAATGATCCGGAAGTAGCTCTTGCCGCTGTTCAGCAGTATGGATTAGCTCTTCAGTTTGCTAGCGATGAGATCAAAAATAACCCACTAATAGTTCTTGCCGCTTTTCAACAGAACAAATCCGCTCTTAGGTATGCTAACAAGCGGGCAGTGCTTGACATTCTTCAGAAGTATGGATGGGCGCTGGAGTATACTAGCGAAGAACACAAAAATGATCCGGAAGTAGTGTTTGGCGCTGTTAAGCGGGATGGATTAGCGCTTCAGTTTGCTAGCAAGGAGATCAAAAATAATCCGCCAATAGTTCTTGCCGCTGTTAAGCAGCATAGATGGGCCCTTCAACTTGCTAGTGAGAAGATCAAAAAAGATAAGGGCTTCATGCTTGCTGCTGTTAAGCAGGATGGATTGGCATTAGAGTTTGCTAGCGAAGAGAACCAAAATAATCCGGAAGTAGTGCTTGCCGCTGTTCAGCAGAATGGACGAGCGCTTCAGTTTGCTAGCGATGAGATCAAAAATAATCCGGAAGTAGCTCTTGCCGCTGTTGAGCAGAATGGATTGGCGCTTCGATTTGCTAGCGAAAATCTCAAAAATGATAAGGATTTTATGATTACCGCTGTTAAGCAGGATGGACGGGAGCTTCAGTTTGCTAGCGATGAGATAAAAGATAATGAAGAAGTAGTGCGTACCGCTTTTAAACAGAATAGATGGCTTCTTAAGTATGCTAACAAGCACGCAGTGCTTACCATTGTTCAGCAAAATGGATTGGCGCTTCGGTTTGCTAATGAAGAGCTCAAAGATAATAAAGAAGTAGTGCTTGCTGCTGTTCAGCAAAATGGATTGGCGCTTCAGTTTGCTAGCGAAGAGAACCAAAATGATCTGGAAGTAGTTCTTGCCGCTGTTCAGCAAAATGGATTGGCGCTTCAGTTTGCTAGCAAAGAGATCAAAAATAATCCGGAAGTAGTTCTTACCGCTGTTCAGCAAAATGGATTGGCGCTTCAGTTTGCTGGCGATGGGATCAAAAATAATCCAACAGTAGTTCTTGCCGCTGTTCAGCAGAATGAAAGGGCGCTTCAGTATGCTAACGAAGGGCTTAAAGACAAAAACTTAAAGGATCTGTGTAACACACACTTCCTGAAACAACCTCGATCCTATCCCCTATTAATCTCACTTTCCGTTGAATGGGGCTTCAAAACCGAAGCTCCTTTTTTGCTCTTTCAGAATCTATTTTGGTAGAGATTTAGTATCCTAAAGTTCAGCGCCTTGTTTTTTAGCTATTTGCTTGTCTTTTAAAAATAGAATAAAATTGCAGCTCTAATTGTAAAAAAGAGGGCGTAATAAAAACTTATGGAATAATAAACGTTGAGCTTAAATTGGATCATTTGCAAGCCAAGAGGCAAGAAGATAGAAGAGGGAAAAAGAACTTTTAGACACAAATAACAAGAATTTATTTTGGTATTTCAATCGTTTCAGTAACTCTCACGTTTACTGGTGGTTTTTTCTCATGGTAGATCTGGGGCGTATATGCGTTCATTTGAACTAATTTGATCTTGTTTTCATCATCATCTGCCCTCAATTGAGCAAGGCGCTCTTTAATGGCAGGAATGGCTGCTTTGGCTGCCTCTTTTCCAGCGTAGTAGAGTTGGCATTTCATCGCATCATTGAAAGTACCTATAGCACATGTTCTGGGGCGAATGATCACATCTGCTTCTCTTGTGCATTCATCATTCTGCCAGATAAAAGCAATTTCAGCACTCCTTGTAGCAATCTGAAAAAGATTCGTAGGAAATGTCTGTTGAAGAAGCTCCGATAAGTCTACAGCAATCACCAATTCAGCATCTAAATCTTTAGCAATTTTTACGGGGACTGGGTTAATGACCCCTCCATCTACTAAAATTCTGCCCATATGCTCGCATGGAACAAAAACAAAGGGAATCGAGCAAGAAGCCTGAATAGCTTTAACCAAATCGCCAGAACCGATAGGAACAAGCTCCCCTGAGTATAAATCAGCGGCCACTATTATAAGGGGAATCCTTAATTCTTCAAAGGTCTGCGCCTGGAGAACATTTTGTATCGCTTTACGCATCGAAATGTCACGAGAAAGGCCATAACGGCAATACCAGAGGCTAATATCTAAAAAAGAGCTGGAACGTACATTCCAGACAGCATCTTTAATTTGTTCGATACAAGGGTTATCTGCATAGAGAGCACCGACCATACTGCCTGCACTACAACCTACGATAAGGTCGATGGGAATATTCGCAGCTTCAAGCTCTTCTAAAACCCCAATATGGGCCATTCCCCGAACACCACCGCTTCCCAATACGAGAGCTACTTTTATTCTTTCAGGAACAAAAAATGGGGGTAGGGGTTCAGGTATTTCCTGAGGCATGTAACAATAGGTCGCACAGCCTTGGAGCATTAACGAGAGCAAAAAAATGGCGATGTATTGTCGGGCTTTCACCATGTAATTTTAGCCTGTTTTTTCAGCATTAAGAGTTTGGATCACAACATCACTAAATAAATTTTCTAACTCTGATTCAGCATTTGCTAATAGTCGATCGGTCACTACAAAAAATTCTTTCTTATTTGGGGGGGGAATTACCGAAAAAACTCTAACGCGCTTTGGTAATTTCTAATAGATCTCTCTATTTTTTCTCTTTCACTTTCAAAATTAGGGTACCCTAAATTTCCACTAATCACTAAGCCCATTTACTCCCCTACTATCTGGTTGATAAGCGACAGGCCATTTTGTGTAACGCTTATCTCTTCTTTACCGCGTTTCTTAATAAAATTCGCCTGAGCCAATTGATTGCAAATCGTGTCTATCCCTCTTGGATGTAGGCCAATTTGTTGTCCCACTGTATAGCGGTTAACTTCATGCGTAAAATCACCAAAAACAAGGGCTGCCTCATAGGCTGCGATGAGAAATTTTTCTTCTTTAGTTCTAGATTGCATATTGTGTCTATTTTTTTCTTAAACGTGCTCCAGTTGGAGCATCTTCTATAATGTAGCCAGAAGCCATAATTTGATCTCTTAACGCATCAGACAAAGAGAAGTTCTTTTCTTTGCGTGCTTGCAATCGCTGAGCAAAAAGAGCCTGCACTTCCTGAGGAATCTCTATATTATTCTGTTCAAAAGAGAGGATTCCTAAAACCTCATCAAACTGCTTTAAAAGATCGAGAACCTGCTCCGCATCTCGGTTACTGACTTTATTTTGATCGCACAAAATATTGACTTCGCGCACAACATCAAAAAGGGAGGCTAGGGCACGGGAAATGTTAAGATCATCAGCAAGCGCTGTAATAAAATCTTTTCTTGCCTTTTCTAAGACAGGTTGGACAAAGCCTCCAAGAACGTCACTGTTAGTTTTTTGTAATCTGAAGATAAAATCCTGCAGCCGTTGTAAAGAGTTCTTCACAGCGTCCAGTCCTGGCAAAGTAAAATTCAGCTGTGTTTTATAGTGAGTTTGTAAAAGCATATAGCGAACATGAACACCGCTATATCCTTTCGCAATTAGATCGTTGAGGTTGTAAACATTGCCTAAACTCTTTGACATCTTTTTGCCATCGACAATCAGATGATCACAATGCATCCATAATTTTACAAAGCACTTACCAGAATAAGCTTCAGATTGGGCAATTTCATTTTCATGGTGAGGAAACATATTGTCAATTCCTCCTACATGAATATCGATCGTATCCCCTAAAATGCGCATCGCCATAGTAGAGCACTCTAAATGCCATCCAGGCCGGCCCCTACCGAAAGGGCTTTCCCAGAAAATTTCTCCATCACGCTCGGGATCGTAGGCTTTCCAAAGAACAAAGTCTGCAATAGATTCTTTTTCATATTCATCGGCTGCCACCCTTTCAGAAGCACCGGCCTGAAGATCTTCCAGATGCAAATGAGAAAGGCAGCCATAACGCGGAAATTCTTTTATGGCAAAATAGACACTCCCATCACCGCCTTGGTAAGCAACCTTTTTATCAATCAGGCCTTGAATCATTTCAATCATTTCGGGGATATAATCGGTTGCTGCGGGATAATGCTCAGCAGGCTCAATATGCAATCTTTTTAGATCATTGAAAAAGGCCTCTTTATAGGTCTTCGTGTAATCGTTTAAAGAGACCTTATTAGCAATCGCCCCCTTAATCGTTTTGTCATCCACATCCGTTAAATTCATCACTTGGGTGACATGGTAGCCAAAAAACTTTAAAGTTCTTCTGAGCAAATCTTCAAAAACATACGCTCTAAAATTTCCGATATGGGCAAAGTTATACACGGTTGGCCCGCACGTGTACATTTTCACTTGGTTTCCCAGCAAAGGTGTAAAAGCCTCTTTTTCACGAGAGGCCGTATTAAATAAGGTAATCGGAAGAGGCTTTGGGTATTTATCCATATCTTTACTTAATAGAATTAATTCATATAACGCGATTCAAGAGCTCGGTAGTTGACTTTACCTGTTCCCATAAGAGGAATGTCTTCCACTTGCTGAACTGCTGATACTCTTATTAAGTTGCTATAGCCAGTATCTTTTAGGGCTTTGTTGGCTTCATCAGCAGTAAGAGGGAACTTGGTGAAAAGAAAAATCTTTGGCTTTTCTCCCTCTTGCTCTTTCGCGCAGATAGCCATTGTCGGACCTTCCTGGGAGGTAGGCCATCCTTTTTGTGGAGCAACTTGCAATAGGGCATCTTCAATAGCGGAAAGACTGACCATCTCAGGGCCAATTTTGATAAAGCGTTTCATTCTGCCGGATATTGTTAGAAACCCTTCATCATCTAGTTCACCAAGATCGCCTGTACGATACCAGCTTTTACCATCGACTTCCATAAAAGGAGGTTCTATACCAGGATTTAAATATGCATGGAAGACATTTGGCCCCCTAGCTAAAATAAGTCCTTGATGATTAGGAGGTAAAATTTCATGTGATTCTGGATTAACGACACATAACTCCACATTATGCAGGGCTTGGCCAACCCCTTTTTTCTTTCTATCTACACGGTTCATCGTTAAAATCGGAGAGCATTCAGTAATACCATAGCCTTCTAAAACGGTATCAGCTTTGCCAACTTTTTTGAGCATTTCAAATAGCTCAGGAGGCGCTTTTTCTGCTCCTGTGACACAAAGACGCATAGTTTTCAATTGCTCAGACGTTGCCACTTTTAAAAGTCCTTTAATGAAGGTCGGTGCACCGCACATAATAGTCACACGCCATTTTTCAAAGCTTTGCGCGAGGCCTTTGCCATCAGTAGGGTCAGGATAAAAAGCCACCTTGATCCCTGAAAGAATGGGTAATATACAACTTATGGAAAAACCAAACGTATGAAAAGGCGGCAAAATGCCAAACACAATATCATCGGAATAAAGATCGATATCTTGCAATGCCGCTCTTTGGTTTTCAACGATGTTACGATGAGTTAAAGGGACACCTTTAGGCATACTTTCTGTACCGCTTGTAAATAGCAGCACTGCTTCAGAGTCGGGATTCGCCCCTTTAGGATTGAGCTTATTTAAGATTGCCTTAGTACTTCTCTTCGATAAAAGAAAAGCTTTTAGCTTATCCATGAAGCCAATTTCTCGTCTAATATCTTCAAGCAGCACAAGGGAGTCTTCGATCGGAGAAAGATCAACACCTTCAAGCTTATCGATGAATGACCAAGAAGAAAGAACAGTCTGTACACCGGACAACTTAACAACTGTCTCTAAATGGCGAGGGCCAACTGTCCAGTTGATCATTACAGGAACTTTACCTGCAAGCTGGCAAGCTAGTATACAAACGATTGCCGCAACACTTGCTGGAAGCAGTACACCAACATGTTCCCCAGGCAATTTTTTAAGATGATTCGCCAACACGATAGAGCGCAGCCTTAAGTCTTTGTAAGTCAGTAATCCCAACCTTTCATCGCCACAGATCATTTGATTTTCTAACTTTTTGCTGATATTCAAGAAAACTTCTGGTATTGTCTCACCTTCAGCCATTTCCCTTTTTTTATGCGGGATAGGTTTATACCATTTAGAAAGATCGCTAATTTCCTCCTTTAAGGGCTCCTTACAGACAATTTGCTTGGAAGCAATACCCATGACTCTGCCAACAGAAGTGAGCTCATTTACAGGCACAGAGGGAATGTCAAATTGCTCGTGAAGGTAAACTGCAAGCTCTGCCGTATCAAGAGAATCTAGTCCTAAATCATTGCTAATCGATAATTCAGGCGTAATACTTGAAGGAATACGGTCTGTCATGAGAGCAATCTTAGCAACGATTTTCTCTTGAATACTCTTTGGAATTTTTGAAATGTCTTCTTTTCTCGCCTGCTGTTCTTGCTGTAAGGCATGAATAATAGGAACATCTTTATTCCAAAAGCTGTATGGCACAAGCACGAGTGAATCACCAGGGTGAGACCCGATTTGGGGAGTTAATCCATCAGGCAAATTATACCATTTCTCTAAATACTGATTTAGCTCAAGACGAGAGGCTTGGTAAGGGAAATCTTTAGGGGCAGGCACAAGTTCTACAATGACTTCTCTTCTAGGCATAAAGAAAATCAGATTTTTTAAAACTTGCTTAACTCCCCACCAAATTGTGGGAAACATGAGGGGTTTCGCTACGGATTGGGCCCTTGAAAATTTGCTGCCCCACAATCCTTTGGTCCGTACTAAAACCACGTTAGCATCGGGTGATTCGCTAAGAATTCTGTGGACACCTGAAGCTCCGCCAATGGACTCGTGAGCAGAAACCTTAACTCTCCCAGCAGGGTAAATTAAAAAGTTTTCTTTATTACGCAACCCTTCAATCACACTGCTGATCACCTTTTCACTTTTTTTTCTTTTTAAGCTATTGCTAGAAACGTCAAAGTCGGGAATGGGAAGAGCGTTCATAAAGCGCATCACACGATTGACGAGAGGGTAATAGTACATGTACTCAATAATCATCGGCCGGATACGGAATTTTGATAAAATCGCAAGGGTTACAGCGCAGGGATCTACGAAAATTGTAGGGTGATTGGGCAAGAAAAGAATCCCCCCTGGACGATTTAAGGAATCTGAATTGAGATTTTCTAAGCCTTTCACTTTGATTTTATAACGAAACCAGAGCGCAAGCCTAATCACAAAGGCAATAAGAAAGATGGTTATGCTTCTTAACATGGATTTTACCTCTATTCTTTAAAACGCACTTAATGCAAACATTAGGAAGATCTATAAAAGTTTGTGAGAATTGACTTAAAAAGACAAGAGTTTTTAAATAACCCTCGGATCGCTGTAATTTTCGTACAGGTTTTAAACAAAAAAGTTTATGAAGAAATTTTAAACATTTTTGAGGCTTATGCAAATCTTTAAGGGTAACATCGTTGACCTAATTCACAAGAGGATTTACCCAGGATCTTTTGAAGTTGATAAAGAACGGATCCTCAACTTAAGAGAAACGCCAGGTGAAGTCTACGATACTTACATTGTTCCTGGATTTGTGGATGCTCATGTTCATGTAGAAAGTTCTATGCTTCCACCTTCAGAGTTTGCACGACTAGCCGTTCCTCATGGGACAGTAGCAGTAGTCTCCGACCCTCACGAAATCGCCAATGTCTTAGGCCTTCCTGGTATACGTTACATGGTTGAAAATGGCCAGAGAGTGCCTTTTCATTTCTATTTTGGAGCCCCCTCCTGTGTCCCAGCCACAACCTTTGAAACTTCCGGAGCACATATAGGCCCTGAAGAGATCGAAATGTTATTTTTAAAAGACAATCTTATCTACCTAAGTGAAATGATGAACTGGACTGGGGTTCTAAAACGCGACCCAGAAGTGATGCGCAAACTTGCCATCGCAAGAGCTTTGGGCAAGTCGATTGATGGCCATGCTCCTGGTTTGATGGGACACGAGGCACAGCAATACATCGCCGCTGGCATCTCCACAGATCATGAATGTTTCAGTCTACAAGAAGCCTTGGATAAAATTCATGGGGGCATGCGCATTCTTATCAGAGAGGGCTCGGCAGCAAAAAACTACGCTGCTTTACATCCGCTACTAAAAATGCATCCTGCTATGGTCATGTTTTGTAGTGACGACAAACATCCTCACGATCTTGTTCGTGGGCACATCAATGATCTCGTTAAGCGCTCTATCGTCGAACATCACTATGATCCTTTGCAAGTGCTTTCCGCAGCAAGTCTACACCCTATTGTCCATTACGGTTTAGGTGTAGGACTGCTACAAGAGGGCGATTCTGCCGATTTTATTATCGTTGATAATTTACAGAATCTGAAGATTTTAAATACCTATGTCAAGGGCTATTGTGTTGCCGAAGACGGAATAAGCCTCATCGCAAGAATCCCTACGGAATGCCCTAACAATTTTTCCCGTACTAAAATCAGTTTACAGCAACTTGAATTGACTTGGTCTGGGAGCTCGAGAATTAGAGTTATCGAAGCTGTCGAGAGTAGCTTGATCACAAATCAGCTATTTTTACCTCCAACTATCGATCAAAATTGTATAGTCTCGGATACGGAAAAAGATCTTTTAAAGCTTGTTGTTGCTAATCGCTATAACAACACTCCGCCCGCTGTGGCCTTCGTGAAGGGTTTTAATTTGCAAAAAGGGGCAATCGCCTCTTCCGTGGCCCATGATTCTCATAACATTATTGCGGTAGGCACAAATGATTTTGATCTCCTACAGGTGATTAATGCCCTGATTGACACTAAAGGAGGGATCGCTGTGGCAAACCAAGACCGCATCGAAGTTTTCCAGCTACCTATTGCTGGCCTGATGAGTGATGGAGACGGGTATCAAATTGCTGAGAGATATGAAGAGTTTGACCAAAAAGCCAAGGAGTTAGGCACCTTCCTTACTGCACCTTTTATGACGTTATCTTTCCTCTCCTTGCTCGTTATTCCAAAATTGAAATTGAGCGACAAAGGGCTCTTCGACGGAGAAAATTTCTGTTTTGTTCCTTTAGAAGATTCGTGAAACTAACTCTAAAGGGGAAAAATTTGAAAAAGACCAATAGATTTCTTGCATAGCTTACTTTGCTTGCTAAAATTGATCATTTTTGAGTGAATTTAGCGGAAAATTTTGAGAGCATATGAGTACATATGGTTAAAAAATTTAACAATAAAGGCGCCAAAAAGGGTAATTTTAGCAAGCAAAAGAAGTTATGCAAGAGGTCTAATAGTGGAAAGAAGCTTCCAAAAACATTTATGTGAACTTCATTTCCATTTGTTGGAACTGACGCATCAGATCGCGAAACTTGGCAGCTTCTTCAAAGTCCATGTTTTTAGCCGCTTCCTTCATCTGCTTTTCGTAAAAGCGAATCTTTTTCTCAATTTCCTCAACAGAGAAATGGCTCTCGCCCATCGCCTTAAATTCATCTTTAGCAGGTGCTGCTAGCTCATCTGTCTCCTCCTCTTCAACAAGAGGTGTAATTTCTCTTCTTACAGTTCGTGGTGTAATGCCAAACTTCTCATTATAACTCTGTTGCAAAAGACGCCGCTTTTCTGTGACTTCAAGGGTGCTACGAATAGCAGCAGTCTTGCGATCGGCATACATCACAACCCTCCCATTGACATTGCGTGCTGCTCTGCCACATGTCTGTATAAGCGAAGTTTCACTTCTTAAAAAGCCCTCTTTATCAGCATCTAATATCGCTACCAAAGCTACCTCAGGCAGATCCAACCCTTCTCTTAAAAGGTTAATACCAACCAAAACATCAAACCCACCAGCTCTTAGATCCTGGATAATTTGCATCCGCTCTAAAGTATCAATATCTGAATGCAAATACTTCGCTTTAATATCGAGTTCTAAAAGATAATTCGTCAATTCCTCAGAAAGCCTTTTTGTCAACGTTGTGACAAGAACCCTCGCACCCGTTTTGACTGTTTTGCGAATTTCCTCAAGGCAGTCATCCACCTGGTTGACAGCGGGCCTTAATTCAATAACAGGATCCAAAAGGCCTGTTGGACGAATCACTTGTTGTACAATTTCCCCATGGGATTCTTTGGTTTCCCATTCAGCAGGTGTTGCTGAAACGTAGACAATCTGTCCTAATCGCGCATAGCTTTCTTCAAACCTGAGCGGTCGATTATCATAAGCTGAGGGCAGCCGGAAGCCAAACTCTACTAAAGCATCTTTTCTGGCACGATCGCCGTTATACATTGCACGCAGCTGCGGCAATGTTTGGTGAGACTCATCGATGATCGTCAGAAAGTTTTTAGGGAAGTAGTCAATTAAGCAAGGAGGTGGGTCTCCAGGGTGGCGCATGCTAAAATGGCGTGAATAGTTTTCAATCCCCTTACAAAAACCGATCTCTTTGATCATCTCCAAATCATACATTGTGCGCTGCTGAATGCGTTGTGTCTCAATGTAGCGCTTCTCCTTGTCAAAAAAGGCTATTCGCTCAGCAAGTTCCGCTTTAATGGTTTCATAAGCCTGCAAGCGCACTTCTTCGGGTGTTACGTGGTGAGAACTTGGATAAATGGTAATCGATTCTAATCGTCTGCGCACTTTCCCGGTAAGTGGATCAATCTCTGAAATACGCTCAATGTCATCACCAAACATTTCGATGCGGATAGCAATCTCTTCTTCATAAGCAGGAAAGACTTCTAAGACATCTCCTCGTACTCGAAAGGTGGCGCGAGAAAAATCAAAGTCATTGCGTTTGTACTGCATTTCCACAAGGTGAATCAAGATATCATCACGGCGACGCTGATCGCCCACCGCCAGAGTCAAATTCATACCTCTATAGTATTCAGGAGACCCTAAGCCATAAATACAAGAAACCGAAGCTACGATAAGGACATCGTCTCTTTCTAAAAGTGAACGTGTAGCACTGAGACGCATTTTGTCAATACGATCATTGATCGCCAGATCTTTTTCTATATAGGTATCCGTACGGGCAATGTAAGCTTCGGGCTGATAATAATCATAGTAAGAGACAAAGTACTCCACAGCATTTTCAGGAAAAAAGGATTTAAATTCCTGGTAGAGCTGTGCCGCCAAAGTTTTGTTATGAGCGATCACGAGTGTGGGCTTCTGGACTTTTTGAATGACGTTAGCCATGGTAAATGTTTTACCAGAACCCGTTATCCCAAGAAGAACCTGCGATTTCTTTCCCTGCAAAATCCCTTCTGATAGAGCTTCAATAGCCTTTGGCTGGTCCCCTTGAGGCTCAAACTCACTTTTTAATTTAAACATTCCGCGCAACCCTAGAAATTTTATTCCATGTGCCGCTTAGTCCCATCGCACTTTTCATTTCCTTGGCTGTTTGATTGGAGATTTCAATCATCTTCTGCGTCCCTTCGTAAATAATCTTCTCGACTAACCCCTTTTCCGCTTCCACCATCTTTCTTTTTTCGCGAATCGGTGCTAAAAAATGGTTTAAAGCAGAGGCTAATAACCCTTTTACCTCTACATCACCTACCTTACCCTCTCTATAGCGGTTTTTTAGCTCTTCGACTTCCGCCCTATTCTCGTTAAAAATATCGTGATAGGCAAAAACAGGGTTCCCTTCAACAGTCCCGGGAATGTGTGCATGCACACGTTGCGGGTCTGTGTACATCGACCTCACTTTCTTCTCCACAGTTTTCTCATCATCGGAAAGGTAGATCGCATTGTTGGCCGATTTGCTCATTTTTCCCTTCCCGTCCGTACCTGCAAGAGTAGGGAAGGAGCTTAACAGGACTTCTGGCTGAGGAAAGACTTCCCCATAAAGCTGGTTAAACTTTCTGGCAATGTCGCGGCTAAGCTCGATATGCGCTTCATTGTCTTTGCCTACAGGAACAAGGTTGGCTTTGGCCATCAGAATGTCTGCTGACATCAATACAGGATAACCGACAAGGCCAAAAGGAACCACTTCAGGATCCATGTGGGCATTTTTAGCCATTTCTTTAATGCTTGGCAAGCCTACTAGTCGATTCAAAGAAATAAGCATTTCAAAAACGAGATTAAGCTCGTAGACTGCAGGACAAGCAGATTGCAAATAGATTGTCGATTTAGCGGGATCAATTCCACAAGCCAAATAATCCAAAACCATCTGATGAATATTTTCACGCACCTTTAAGATATCTTCCTTAGCAGGTTTCGTTGTGAGAATATGCAAGTCAGAAATGATAAAAAAACATTCATACTGATCCTGCAGGGCTACGCGATTTTTAATAGAGCCTACATAATGGCCCAGATGTAGAAGGCCTGTCGGTCTGTCGCCTGTTAAGATTCTTTTCCTTTCCATAATCACACTGTTATATTGATAAAGTTGAGTTTAATAGCTAGCTCCATAGCAATTAGCATAAGAGATAGCGCAATTGAAGTGATAAGCAAAACTTTTCCACCAGGGGCCTGATAGCTCGCATCTGTTTTAAATTTTTCTTTGCCAAACCAAACCATCAAGGCTGGCATTAGACCTAGCAAAAGCACAACCCCAAAGGTTCCGGCATAGTCTAGCGCAACAAAAAAGGCTCTTGGGTTGCTCAAAGCAAAGGCAATGGGAGGGCCAAAGGTAAGCAGGCAAACAATCCCTTTTCCAGAAGACGTTTTTTCAATTTTGAAGCCGTCAGCTAAAAAGTCTGCTAAGCTCAAAGAAACACCCAGGAAAGAGGTCACAATGGCAAAAAAGGCTAAAAATCGCGCAACTAAAGCTAATTCAGTATGCTCAAGGAGATTAGATAATAGCTGAGCGCCGTTAGCTCCCTCCTCATACCCACTCCTCAATAAATTTAAGGGGATAATTCCCAAAACAAGCATCTGCCAGACCAAGTAAATTGTAAGAGGAATTAAACTTCCGATCACAATAGCCCATTTTATTTTCTTTACATCCTTTTCTAAATACGCAGACAGGCTTGGAATAATAATATGAAAGCCAAACGAGGTTGCAATAACCGAGGTCCCGATAATTAAGCCCTTAGAATCTACATGCTGCAGAAGCTTTGGCTGAATATAAGGAAAAGATAGAACAACCATAATCATATAGCTTATGGCAAGACCAATCATCAAAAGTCGATTCAAATAATCCACCGAGCGCGTTCCTTTATAGATAAAATAGACAAAGATCACTAATAAAGGCAGAGTACCGGCTTCCTTAGGCAGATCTATGCCTGTCAGCGATTGGATAAAATCGACAACAATTGGTCCGCAGCCCGCTAAGTAGGCAGTCGTTAAAGCATAGAGTAAAAACAAGTAGATCACCCAGCTTGCAAAATGCCCCCAAGACCCAAGTGTTTCCTGCGCCATTGTGATCATATTAGCATGCTTATTCTTCATCCAAAGATTCACTTCTAAAATCAAAAGGGCTGTGTAGGTCATATAAGCCCAGAAAAAGAGGAGAAGAATAGCTGATGGGAAAAACCCCGCGAATCCTGTCACAACAGGTAACGCAAGCATGCCTGCCCCTATTGTTGTTCCGGAGACTAAAAGGATGCCTCCTATGAAACGATTCATCGACTTTAGACTCCTAATTCTATTTTAAGCTGCATAGTGAAAATGAAGAGTGCAAAAATTGCTAAGAAAAACAAAGTGGCTTTTCCTCCTGGCAATTGTTCATTTCTGGAAACCGCATCAATATAGCGCCCTTTCCAAACCATGATCACAGGTAAGATCCCAAATAAAATGACAGCACCGAAGGCGCCTGCATAATTTAATGCAGTTAGAAAAATGTTTGCGCAAAAAAAGGAAAAAAATAACGGGGGCAGCAAGACCAATATACAACTTAATGCACGGTGAGATTGTGTGGCTTTAAGCCTTAGGCCATCAATCAGAAAATCGACAAAGCTCATTGCAACAGTTAAAAGTGAGGTGATAATCGCAAAAAAAGAGAAGATTTGCATAGCATACACAGACAAGGAAGAACCAGAACCTGTTCGGAAAAGTTCGGTCACCATCGACCCGTTTTTAATTGCATCAACACTCTCAGAGTTGTGAGCGACTGTTCCTAGAAAAACAAATTCCCACATCAGATAAACAATTAAAGGAATCAAACTTCCTATCAAAATCGCCGTTCTCAATCCCGCAACATTTCCTTTTAAATAGGTATTTAAGCTAGGAATCAAGTTATGATAGCCGAAGGAAATGATCATTGCAGGAAGGACAGGAACAGCATAGGACCACCCGATGTGCTTCAGATTGTCAATAGTAACTGAGGAGATTCCTAAAAAAATTAAGGAAAGGTACCCAACAGCTAGCCCAAAGATAAAAAGACGATTTATTGTATCGACCTGTCTTGTCCCTAAATAGATAATAAAGCCAAATAAGAGACAAATGGACAAACTGCCCATCCATTTAGGAAGAGAAAAAATTTCTTCGAGAAGTGCACCTGTTCCGGAAATATAGGCTAAAATTAAGCAGTAGAAAAGAAAAGCAAAGAGAATAGCTACAAGGTATTTTGCCCCCTTACCTAATACGGTTTCGGCCATGCTCATCAGATTAGAGCCTTCCCCACAACGCAAATTGATTTCTAGAACTAAGAGCCCGGTGGAGGCCATAAATGCCCAGCTGAAGCCAAACATTAGTAGTGTGGGAATATAGCCTGCTTCCAACGAAACTAGCGGCAATCCCAACATTCCGGCACCGATACAACACCCTGAAATTAAGAGAACGGCGCCAAAAACTTTTGAATAAGAATGAAAAATATGCATAAAACCTAAACTTTATTTTTGATTCGAAACAATAAAAAGACGGAATATAAGAAGCTCAGTGTATAGAATGGCGGTTACATCCGCCAAAAAAACCAAAAATAAAATTGTAAGTTTTGAAATGATCTCATAATAAACCTATTTGGAATAGAATAGCATATGAAAGGGATTTTAAGAAGATTTTTTTAGGATGGAATTCATTCCTTTCATGACATCAGAGCAAGGGTCTCTTTTGCGATCAACCACTCCTCGTTTGCCTGAATGCGGAACACTTTCACGCGTGAATCCCTGGCAGAGATGAGAGTATCAGTGGAACACTGTTCATTAACTTCTCTCTCAATTTTGATGTTTAAAAAGGCAAGGGCTTCACAGGCTCTCTGGCGAATTTCAGCAACATTTTCTCCAATACCTCCAGAAAAAGAGAGCAAATCGATACCACCCAAAGAAGCGGCCATAGCGGCAATCCCTTTAACTAACGACTGAATGTATAATTCTAATGCAAGCTCAGCTTGTTCATTACCCTTTTCACGAGCTTTAAAAATGTCG
This sequence comes from Chlamydiales bacterium STE3, assembly GCA_011125455.1. NCBI lineage: Bacteria > Pseudomonadati > Chlamydiota > Chlamydiia > Chlamydiales > Chlamydiales bacterium STE3. The sequence continues at coordinate 43,205 of VKHO01000048.1, forward strand.
CGCATATCTCCTAACTGACAGATACCCTTCAAACCCGACTCATCATTTAAGCATTTATTTAAAACATTAGCGCTCATTTTTTCCGATTCGAGAAGATAAAGGATAATTCCTGGGTCAATACTTCCAGAGCGAGTCGACATCATCAGTCCATCAAGTGGTGTAAAACCCATAGTGGTATCCCGGCTTTGTCCATTGACAATTGCAGCCAGAGAAGCACCCCCGCCTAAGTGGCAATTGATAAGCTTCTTGTCCTGTATTTTCCCCTTTAGAAGCACACGGATTTTTTCCATGCAGTATTGATGGTTGATCCCATGAAACCCATAGCGTCGAATCCCTTTTTTAAAAAAACGATAAGGAATTGGATAGACTTGATGCTCCAAGGGAATAGAGCTATGAAAAGCAGTGTCGAACACAGCGATTTGTAAGGCTTTGGGTAAAAGCTTTTTGGCTATCTTAACCCCTTCAAGATTCATAGGATTGTGTAAAGGGGCCAGCGACGATACTTTTTTGATTTTACTCATTTCGTTTCTGTTAAGAATGACAGGTTGTGTAAAAAAAGCTCCTCCATGCACAACGCGATGCCCCACAGCCCTTACGTCATTTAATGGCAAAAAATCTTTTACTTTTAGAGCTGCCTCAAGCAATGTTGCCGCTCGCAAAGGAAAAACTGTTTTCCCTCCTCTTTCTTGAAGAACTAAGCGGTATCTCCTCCCCTCTTTTTCAACAAGCCCCTTAAAAACAGGTTGAGTATCGATGGGAAAAAGGCGCGACGTCGCTTGAAAAAGGGAAAACTTTAAGGAAGTAGACCCAGCATTAAAAACTAAGATAGCATTCATGATGCGCATCATGAACTTCTCTGCAGATTTTGACAAGTGCCGTTGTTTTTCGATGGGGCAGTGATAAAAAACTTTCTATTCTAGGTAAGGCGTTGAGCTTCATTACGTAGCGTTTGGAGAGCTCGTGCTCAATTTTATTGACGATTGCCTCTTGGCTTGGAAAATGCAGAGATAACTTGGTTAAAAAATCGCTATGGCTCCTCCCTTCGCGATAGACAGGGGTTTTGGGAGGATAAAGAAGGTAGCTCATGTTCTCTTCTTTAAAATCAAATAAAAAGGAGGTGTGGTGAAGATAGCGATTTTTACGAAAATACTGAGCATTGCCACCTACCTTTTTTTCGCCTAAGGCATAGTCATTTTCTTTAAGAAAAAAAGGCAGATCAGTGAAGACGGGTCGGTAAAAATCGCGACTCCATTCCAACATTTTATCGGGGAAACTTATGCCATTTAAAATAAATGTCACAAAAAGTGTTTGCTCATCAATATAGACGGTTCCTCCCCCACTAAATCTTCGGATGACCGGAAGGGGCTTTTCTAGAAAAAGAGGATGATTGATGACAAGAGAAGGATTGGCCGAAATTCCCATCACAATTGCAGGTGCAGAACCGCTATTAACAATGCACCAATTTTCATCATTCGTTCTTAAAAGAGCTTCTTCAATTTGTAACTGTTGGAAAATGGGGAGCTTATCTAAGCGCAGAAAATTAATTTCCATGGGTCATTCGCAAGTACTCGCCTGCCGCTTCAAAGCAATCATCAAAACAGAAATATCGGCAGGAGACACACCGGAAATGCGTACAGCTTGCCCGAGTGTCTCAGGCACGTGCTGGCTTAACTTTTGTTTTGCTTCATTTCTTAACCCTGTTACTAGGTTAAAATCAAAGCCTTTTGGCACACGAATATTTTCTACATGAGCAAGTTTCTGCACTTCACCAAGCTGACGCTCAATGTATCCTGCGTACTTTAAGGTGAGCTCAATTTGCATATTTGTCTCATCACCATGGCAACTTACGCTTTCTGGATAATCCCGTTTGAGGTCTGCGTAGGAGATCTCCGGACGGCATAATAGCTGTGCCAAATTATAGCTTTTGCCATTGACTTGCTTGAAAATTTTAGCAAAGGCTTTTACTTCATCTTCAATTACCTTTTGCTTCTTTTTAAGAGCTTGGTGGCGTGCAGCATCGATAATGCCCGCCTGGTAACCATATTCTCTTAAACGAAGATCGGCATTATCTTGTCTTAACAACAGACGATGCTCTGCTCGGCTAGTAAACATACGATAAGGCTCATCTAACCCTTTTGTAACAAGATCATCGATCATAACGCCAATGTAGGCTTCCGATCTTTTCAAAATTAATGGGGGTTTTCCCAATACGGAATTCGCAGCATTTATTCCCGCCATTAACCCTTGTGCAGCTGCCTCTTCATAACCAGAAGTGCCATTGATTTGTCCAGCAAGGAATAAGCCCCCGAGAATTCTAGATTCTAACGAAGCATTCATTTGGCCACACGTTACATAATCGTACTCAATTGCATAGGCAGGACGCATAATTTCGGCATTGCGTAATGCCGGAATGCTCTTTATAAACTGCAATTGAACATCAAAAGGTAGCGAAGAAGAAACACCGTTTACATAAACCTCTTGGGTTTGTAAGCCTTCAGGTTCTAAGAAAATCTGATGCCTTTCTTTATCGCTAAAGCGAACGATTTTATCTTCAATCGAAGGGCAATAGCGAGGACCAATCCCCTGAATTTTTCCAGAGTACATTGGGGAACGGTGAATATTGCTCAAAATAATTTTTTTGGTCTCTTCAGTAGTGTAGGTAATATGACATGAGACCTGGGGTAATCGTGGAATTCCCTCATCATCAAAAGAAAATTTCACTCCTTGATCGCCGACTTGCTCTTCAGTTAAAGAGTAATCGATGGAGCGCTTATTTACTCTAGGAGGCGTCCCTGTTTTTAGACGGCCTAATTTAAAGCCATAATGTTCTAGGCTCTTAGAAAGACCGGTTGATGGTTGATCTCCTGCTCTGCCACCAGAATAATTTGTTTCTCCAATGTGCAGTAACCCTCTCAGAAATGTTCCAGAAGAGAGAATCAATGTTTTGGTGTGGTAAATGATCCCTTCTTTAGTAATGACCCCTTCAATTCGGCAATCCTTTACCAAAAGTTCTTCGATCGTTCCCTGCTTAATTTCCAAATTAGGGATTCTTTCAAGCCGGTGCTTCATCTCAAATTGATAAGCAACTTTATCGGCCTGTGCGCGTGGAGCCCAAACCGCCGGACCGCGTGTGGCATTGAGCATGCGGAATTGAATACCGGTGCAGTCGGCAACTTTGCCCATCTCTCCGCCTAGAGCATCAATTTCCCGCACCATGTGCCCTTTGGCAATGCCCCCAATGGCTGGGTTACAACTCATTTTGGCAATTGTGTCGAGATTCATTGTGAGAAGAAGAGTTTTACACCCCATGCGAGCAGCAGCAGCAGCAGCTTCGCAACCAGCATGACCCCCACCCATTACGATGACATCATATTCTACAGGATAATTCCACATATGCTTAATTTTTAGGCGGGATTTAAGAGCTTTGACAAGTACTTAAAACTTACAAGGATGTTTTTTAAACAAGTCCTTTATAAGTTTTAAGAAAGGTCGATTGAAAAAAGACCTATTTAGTTTTATGACGATCGCGTCTACTTCTTTTCTTACGTTTATGTTTGGCGATCTTATATTTACGTTTTTTCTTTACTGAAGACATGCTCGCTCCATCCCAAAGTTATTCTTCGTGCAATAAGTGAGAAGTGTAATTGAGGGATAATAAAATGTAAAGGCTTTCTCAGCAAGTCAGGCTTAAAATCTTTTCCTTTGCGAGGCATTACCGATGTTTAATTCAGCCCGGTACTTGGCGATTGTTCTGCGCGCACAGGAAATTCCACGCAACTTAATCAATTTAGAAATAGCTTGATCGGATAGGGGTCTGCTTTTGTCTTCATTTTTTACTATTTCAGCTAAAACCTCCTTGACAGTGTTTGCTGAAATATCTTCACCTTCATCAGAAACGTAGGTATTTGAAAAAAAATATCTTATAGGAAGAATCCCCCGTGGGGTAGCAATGTATTTATTAGAAACAGCTCTTGCAATCGTAGACTCGTGCAAGTCAAGTTCATTAGCCAGCATTTTCATTGTCAATGGCATTAAGCGCCCATTAGGATCTATGAAAAATTGCCTTTGGCGTGAAGCGATTGCTTCCGCAATGCGGCGTATTGTATCATTTCTTTGAGAAATATTTTTCACAAGCCATCTAGCAGATAAAATTTTTAATTTGATAAACTGCTTTGTTTCAGGAGGAAGATGGGGATCTTCTAGTAACTTAAGGTACTTAGAATTCAGCCTTAAGGGACTAATGGTGTCATCGTTCACATACACTATAAGGCTTTCCCCCTCTTGATGAATTTGCGCATCGGGGGTAATGTAAGGGGTGATTTCTTTTGAATAAGCCATTCCTGGATGAAGATCTAGCTTGGCAACGTCCTTTTCGATGGCCTGGCGAATTTCTTTAGCAGTACAACGGAGCTGTTTTTGGATATTGGGAATTCTATTATGGATAAGATCAGCGAAATGATCCTCTACCAATCGATAGGCAAGAGAGCTTTCTTTATGCAGCCTTGTAAGTTGAATAAGTAATGATTCCTGTAAATGAGTAGCCCCAACTCCGCTCGGTTCAAATGTTTGGATTACCTTTAAAACTTCTTTTAAATCTTTTTCATTAAACTCAAATAACGCAGCAATCTCTGCTAAAGTATGATTTAAGAAGCCTTTATTATCTAAATAGCCGATTACAGCCTCCGCCATGTGCAGTTGATCATCTACAAAGACTTCTTTAGCCTGAATCATTAAACAATCATAGAGGGAAAGCTTTTGTGGAATCGAGCTCTCTAAATAATTCTTTTTTTTATCCTCCTCCCTATCCTTAATGTAAGGACCGCTTTCAGAGAAATGATCACGAAAATCTTCGTCTAATTGTTTTAAAATTTCTAAATTGTATTCATCAAAGTCTATTTCTTTTTCCTCTGTTTGATCTACGGTTTCCTCTTCCCAGTTTTCCTCTTCATTTGCCTCATCTTCGATGCTGTATTCGAGAATAGGATTTTGCTCAATTTCGGCATCAATTAAAGTCGCAAGTTCCTGAACTGGTAGCTGTAGAAAATGGATCGCTTGCTGCATTTCTGGGGTCATCATCAAGCGCTGGGTTTGCTTTAAGCTCTGCTCCGGGGTAAGTTGCTGTCTTAAGAAAATGGGGTAAGACATAGGAAACCTCCAAAAGAGGATAAATATGTTAAAAAATAACTTTTATTATCTAATTTAATTATTATCATTTTTACTTTATTTAAAGTGATATAATTAAAAAAATAATTAATTTTTAACTAAAAACACTGTTTTAACACAAAAACGATATGCACAAGTAGCTTATAATTAACCACTTAAACAATGTGCTCATGCCAATAATTTTAAAGAAAAGAATGAATGGGCCATGCCTTTTTAGACATGACCTATAGAATTGATTCAAGGAACTCGAATTAGTTTGCTCGCTAATTTAAAAACTCACTAGAAGCAGCTTTTTTGGCCTCCAGGTACTGATGCTCTAAATTATATACAGCTTGTTGAAACCCACCTTCGACTCTCTGCATTTCAGTGTTGTACCAATTCCTGATCTCTGCTTTTCTTTCCCCATATTTTTCATAAAGGTTAGAGCGCTTTCTATTGATGGGCGTTCTATCAAGACGTACAGTATTTGAGCTACGATTTTTTACTTGAACATGCGCTCCATGGCGCTGGAATCCATTAACCTGCCGCAGCGTGTCATTTTCACGCTCCTGAAGAGCTTCTTCTTCTATTTTAACACGCCTTTCTTTCGCAGTTTTCCAACTTTCAAGCTCCTGACTACGTCTTCCGAATTCTTTTTGCACTTGTCTTGAATAAGCCTCTTTTTCGCTGCTAATTCTTTTAAAAGCTTTAATGAGTTGCACACATTGAGCGTAGAATACGGGACGATTTTCTTCTCTAACTGCTGTCACACGATCAAGCAAAGCGTAATCAATGATGTTTCTTGTGGAAATTTCTTTTTCTGCGATTTCTCGAATTGACATCCCAATAAAGCTCTCCTGCTTGTGTTGACGACTCTGCGCAAGTTCAAAGTCCTTTTCGGGTTCATACTTCTGTAATGACAAGTGTGGTTTTGACATTCTGCCCGGAGCAGCAATTGCTTCCTCCAGCTTGGAAACTTCATTACGGTAAGTATGTGTGTAATAACTTGAAGGGATAATAGCAATTAAACAAGGAATAGCGAAGAATAGAATGGGCCACATTTGCGTTACTGCAGCAATAACAGTAATACTCACTGCGCCAATAATATTAACGACAAGCATTGTGATTGCGATCCCTTTTTGTAATTTTGCCTTACCAATCTTGCCCTCCGCTTCGAAAGCACCAATTTTCGCTTTCCCCAACTTATTCTCGTAGCTAGCTAGACCGAGGGCGTGTTCTTTTTCCAAATGCTTATTAGCTATATCGTTAGCCTTTTTCATACTCGTCTCTACCCCAATGGGTAGGTCTTTGATAGCATTGCCTACTTCTAATGAAGGATTCAGTTGCCCGAAATTAGGAATTGTAAAAATGGGGGGGATCGATAAAGACATATAAGTTCTCTCATTTTAAGTTTTGAAATTCATTTATCTATGACAAAAACTCCTTTATAGGGTTTAAATGTTAAGTTTTTATTTAATCTTCTTAAATTTCATATAAATAATCTTAATAGAAAAACGATCCCCTGAAAGTAAATAAAAATTTTTCTTGAAAACTATTCAAAATAATAACAACGTGAAAAACAAGAAAAGGCCTTAATAAATTAATATCTACAAATCATTAACTATCAACAAGCTAAATGAATAATAAAAAAACTTGTGTACTTGGCATTTCCATTGATATCCTCCTTAAGGAGGAGCTCCTCAATGCATTACATGCTCTTTGCCAACTCTACACAAAAGACCAGACGCCCCGTTATGCAACTGCTATTAATTTCCTTTTTTTCAGCCACCTACATGGATGGTTGCTAAACTCTCCTCGCCATCAAGAGCTTTTAAGAATTATACGTAATGCCAATCTAGTTGTTCTTGATAGCCCTTGGCTATGCCGAATCAACCATTATTTAGGTGATGGGATCAACCAGTCGATTTCGAGCAAAGAACTACTTCTTTCTGCCTGTGAGCTACTAAACAAAAATAAGGGAGCTCTCTACATTTTAGGAGGCCATGAAAAGACTAACGAGGGCATCGCCGGACATTTAAGGACGTATTATCCCCATGTTCGCTTAGTTGGAAGTACAACTCCTCTAATTCTAACTAGGGGGAACCGTCTTGAAGAATCTCAGGAGCGCGATCAATTTATCGTCGAGAAAATTAATCAAGCCAAACCCGATATTCTCCTCTTACAACTTGGTCATCCTAAGCAGGAGGTGTGGTTTGAACGGGTTCGTGATTATTTAGATGTTCCCTTAACAATAGGGGTAGGAGGTGCCTTCGAACGGTATATTTCCAGAGAAAATCCTACTCCATTTGGAAAAGAAAACCCTAATAAAGAAAAGCCTCAACTTTCACCATCAAAAAAAGTCACCCAATTTTTTAAGTACATTCCTGATTATTTAAAATATTTAGCTTGGCTAACCCCCTTACTCAGCTATGGTCTTATCAACCGTTCCATTGCGCACCTAACATCTTCTAAAAAGAATAGCTCGCAAAGACGCTATTTTTTCCTATCTTCCCATAAAAGTTTAATTGTCATCCCCTTTCCTGAGATTTTTACAAGTAAGGATAGAGTAGAAATGAGTAAATGGCTTGAAGAAGCCATTGAACAAGACTACATTACATTGGATCTAGGAAAATTAAAGCACGTTGATCCTCAAGGAATTGCTTTAATCATGGAAACAAGAAAATGGGCGGAGAACTTGGGCAAAAAGCTATTTATCCTCAATGTCCAGCCAGATGTCTACTTTCTTTTTAAACTTCAGGGAGTTTGGAACTATTTTGATGTTTTAGAAGCTAAAGATGCCCGTGACATCATTTTCGAAATGTCTGATCCTGGTAAAGGCCCGCTAAACTATCTTGAATTTTACGAATCCATCGATCAGAAAAAAAATGAAGTTGTACTTAGCTTTTTTGGTGACTTTATTCTTAATAAGGACCACAACCACTTTTTGAATAAGCTGACCCCCATTTTAAATCAAAAAAGCTGTCTGCTTGACTTTAGCTATTGTACTTATTTAGACAATAGAGGGATCGGCTTTTTGCTTAAGCTTAAAGAATTGCAAAGTGCCAATGGTTTACCCTTAAAAATTATTGGCCTTAACTCTCACCTTGCTAAACAAATTCATCTTGCCCAAGTGAGCGAACTTTTAAGTTAGTACTGTTCTAAGTGAACAGGCAACAAAAATCTCATGAAGATCTCTGCTAGGTTGTTTAATCCATATTCCTTTGCAAACAATAGCAATTTTTTTGGGGATGCGAAGGATTCTTCTAAAAATGGCCTTCGCAATCATTTTAATCCACCTAAGAATGTTTCTCGGACCTAGCTTGCGGTTGATCTTGTAACGTTTTACTCGGAAAAAATTTTCTTTTGCATCAACACTCAAACAAGGCAGACGATGTGTAAACCAAGTTGTTCCTAAAACAGTATAAAATCTTTTAAAATAGAATTTAACAATTGTTGTGTTAGTATTTTTAATTTTTTTATTGCCTTCGGCTCTAGAAGGTGGGATCCATCCCAAGAAGGCATTTCCAAAATTCTGGAAAACATCTTCTCCTACCTTGACATGAACATGCGAAAAATCTATTGGTCGACCCGACTTCTGTATATGGCTTACATGCTGGTTATACTCTCGGCAAGTGCTTTTCAAAACACCGGGAGAATTCCAAGTGCATACGCTAAATTTGCGCACGCATATGATTTTATGTAGATGATCTGTTTTTTCCCCAAAACTCCCAACAAGAACTTTGGCAATTAATGCAGCAAAACGCATGGAATCCACTCCACCAAGACTGTGTCCAATCGCGGAAACTGAGACTGTGGTGCTGCCATCTGGCAGAGAATTATGGAAGGATTCAAGAATATCATCACAAAGACCGATAAAAGACTTTCTTCCAACTTCAAGCCCCTCCTTTGCATTTCTTTTAATTGAAGCAAGACACCATGTGCCTCTAAAAAGAGCCTTAACAGGGAAATGATCTTGATGACCCCATTGGCCTTTGGTAAAGGGAGCACAAAAAAAAGCAACTAATCCGTTTTCTATTGTCGCAGATTTCACTTCGTAATAAACAGTTTGGCCTTTCTCATCCAATGTTGGAAATAATATGCCTACGACTTCTTTTCGAATTAAATCCCGCAACTTTTGCTTTTTAACGCTTGGAGATAAGTCCATTTTTTGAATTTTATTTACCTGATCTTGATTGAGGGGTATCCCATAGGCAATTTCACGGCTCATATGCTCAGTCGGTGCTAATTTTAGACGCGTAGAATAACCTTCAATATCTTGATTCTGCTTAAAATGGTCAACGCGTTCAAAAGCCCGCAACATTGTCAAATGGTTTTGAAAAAGGAGAGAGTTTCCAGGGAGTCTTGGAAAGTGTTTCAGAGGATAAAAAAGGGCGGAAACGGCTTGCATCTTCCCTTCACCGTTAGGAAGGGAACGAAAAGCTTTCATGAGGATATCGATCTGTTTGTCCGTCAAAGAATCAAAATCTTGAGCTTGCTTTATACATGCGATCTCGCAATCACTTAAGAATTTAATACAGCCAAGACGGGCGGAATCGCTATCAATAGCATCGAATAAGTTTTTTAAATCTTCTTTTTTAGCTAGCGCTGCAAGGCTAATAAGCCTCTGTTTCACTTCGCCAACAGTAATTCTGCCTGGGATGGCAATAGTAGAACGGCAGAAGCTTTCCTCAAGATAACTTTCTTCCATCTCATTAACTAATCGGAGACCATAAAGGTTTAGAATTTTGCGCTTGAAGTCATCGAACGCTACAGTTTGTGTATCAGGAGCTTTTAAAAGCGTATTGAAATCAAGTTCTTTATTTAAATAGTCACGAGAAGCTAATCCAACAGGGGGGGAAGCTGGATCATTTGGTATTGAAGATGTAGATATTTGCATAATCTCCAAATAATTAAAAAAATCCGCCGATAGGGTTGAAAATGATTACAAACAACCTAGTTTGTAAAAGTGGGCCCGCTATCTTATAAAAATTCTTTTTAAAAGAATCGCAAACCCCTAAATAATATATCGTTGATGTAAATATATTTTCTTATCCCTATCAGCAGACTAATTATTATACTGTAAAAGGTAAATAACTTCAATTAAATTTAAACTTTACAACGCTATTAATACTTATTTTTGAAATAAGGGCTTGATCCGTTATATTGAATGCATTTAAAAACTAAGACCGCTTTCCAGCCTTCGTCTTGAACCTGGCATAACGGAAAAATTCCAAGACAATGCACTTCGCGGAAGTAAGGTGCTAATTTTTTTTGATAAAAGGGGGTTTCGTTTCCAAGCCGTTGCTCTACGTTTCTTCCATTTTCTATAACAAAGTAATAACCCACTTTATTTCTTACTTCTTCAGCCATTTGAGGCCAGAAAGAAAACTGATTTTTCCTTATTCCATGAAGGTTAAAAAAGTAAGCGCGCCCTTGCTGCTCATTGTAAAAACTCAGCAGGCTCACCGTTTGATAGGAGCTGGCGAATAAAAAGTCTTCTTTTGGTTCAAAACCTATTTCTGGAAGAAGTCGCTCTAGCTTTTGCCACCCTACGTTATGGCGAAAAGGATTTAATTTAAACGAAAGCTGGAAACGTTGTTGCAGATAGGGTAATGAAAAAGCACTGACAACAAGAATGATTGAAAGCAAAAGACCTGCCTTGAGCCATTTGAGGTTGTGTTCTTCTTTGCAAGCCCAAGCTAAAAACACAAATCCTGCAGGATAGGCATAATCGCACCAATTGCCTTGCACTTTTTTAAAAATTGCTAATACACAATGCAGAATAAGAATGGCAAGACAACTCCCACCCAGCACTCTTAAAGAGATCTTAGAGTTTTTTAACTTTCTAAAAGAAATAAGAAGCATTATAAAAATTATAGGAGAAACTAAAGCTGTCTGTGCCCCGAAAAAATCTAAAAAATTTCCTTTTAATAAAGCGCCTTCAGGCCCCTGCATTGTAGACCCCACGTGGCGAAAAGTGGCCCACTCATGGGTCATGTTCCAGTAGAGGCTTGGTAATAACCCTATTAGGGATAATAGGAAAGTTATAAAAAGAGACCAGTTTCTTAAGATAGGAATGAAAAAAAGCAAGGAAAAAATGAGGAGCCAAATCCAGTAAATTTGCCATTTAAAAAGAGCGCCACAGGCAATTAGAATGCCGATTAAAACAGCATTCGGCTTTGTATTGTCTTCAATACTTTTAATGAGCGGAATTAAGCTCAACACCCAAAATAAAACAACACCGACATCTGTAATCGCGAAAAAGGTTGCTAAAAACCCAAGAGGAGTGAAGGCCATGATTAAAGCAGCCCAAAATGCCGTCTCTTCTGTAAGTTGTGTTGCTTTAGCAAGGTAAAATACAGCAAGTGGCAGAAAAGATCCTAAAACCAAAGAGCCAAAGCGCACACCCAGTTCAGAATCACCAAAAATTTGTGTCCCTACCCAGATTTGCCAGGCAATCCCTGGGGGCTTACTGTAATAACCCCAAGAAAGCTCTTTGCTCCAAGTCCAGTATTGTGCTTCGTCAGGTCCTAGGCCAATTCCTACAAATGGGATGATTAAGCCAACAAGAAGGGCTTTAATAAAAAGCAGGAAAAGGAGAAGAGATAATTTGCCTTTAAACACAAAAAAAGCTGCCTTTTGAATAGAAAATAAACATCCTAAAGGCAATTAAGTTAGCTAAAGCGCTTTTTTTTTGACAGGTGAAATTTGGCTAACCCTTATTCTCTCTCTGGAGAGTTGAAGAAGTTCTTGAGCCCTTGCAAAGTGACATCTCGTCCGATCGCAGCTATCGAATCTAACAAGGGGATGTTCTTGGGACAAACCTTTTCACAATTTTGTGCATTGCCGCAATTCCCAATTCCCCCCTCCTCCATCATAGGCTGTAATCTTTTTGCTCTTTGCATTTTGCCAATAGGATGGGTGTTAAATAACCTAACTTGCGCTGTAATTTGAGGACCCAAAAATTTGGAATGGGCATTGATTTGTGGACAGGCTTCCAGACAACACCCACATGTCATGCACCGGGAAATAGCGTACATCATCTCTTGCGCTTCTTGGCTAATTTTTGGGCCAGGGCCTCGATCAAAAGCCCCATCTGCGTCTACCCAGGCATGGACTTTTTTCAAGTTTTCAAACATGGAAGAACGATCGACAATAAGATCGCGAACAAGAGGAAATTTAGAAAAAGGAGCCAAGGTGATGACATTGCTATTGGTCTCTTGTATAATCGGTGCGATTAAAGCCGTACAGGCCTGTCTTGGATAACTATTGATGAGCATTGAGCAAGACCCGCAAACTTCTTCAAGACATCCCTGTTCCCAGACAATGGGTTCGACTTTTTTCCCTTCTCGATTAACAGGATTTTTTTGTATTTCCATCAGAACAGAGATCACATTGGCAGAAGGAAACAAATCGAGCTCAAATTCTTCCCAGTACTGATGACCAGGATGACCGCGATAAACTCTCAAAATAAAAGAATTGTCCGCTTCCATTGTTTCTCCTCCTAAAATGGTAAGGATATTTCATTGGGAATATTTTCAAGCTTCGGCTTGATTTTTTTAGCGGATGAGTAGTCACGTTTTATAGGTTTGAGATAACGTAAATCGACAGGGACATAACTAATCTCCGGCTCATCTTGGCCTTTCTTATATTCTGCTATGGTTGTTTTCAACCAGTTTTCGTCATCTCGAAGGGGAAACTCTGCTTTAAAATGAGCCCCTCTGGATTCATTGCGCATTAAAGCACTTTTCGTAATTACCATAGCGACATCGAGCATAGCACGAAATTGGTGAGCAAACATAAAAGTTTGATTCGCAAATTGTGAGTGGTCATCCAATGTGATTTTTTTATAACGCTCTTGGTATTCTTTGATTTTATTTAAACAAGTAAGAAGATCCCTATTATTTCTCTTTACTGTCACATAATTGATAAGATCATTCGCTAATGCTTCATGTAGTTGAAAAACATTTTCACCGCCATTGCGTGTCATCAACTCTTTACGAAACTCCTCTTCCTCTTGAACAGCACTTTCAAAAATTTTTGAGGGGGATTCAGAGGAAAAAGAATCAAGGTTTTCAAGATAACGAGGCATTTCTTTCCCAACAGTTAACCCCCCAAAGATGCATGATAGAAGCGAATTCGCTCCTAAACGGTTAGCACCATGATATTGAAAATCTGACTCGCCAACGTTAAAGCAACCGGGGATATTGGTCATTTGCCTGTAGCGGCTTAAGCGATCTGGATCGCCGGACGCTGGCCAATCCACCCAAGCCCCACCCATTGAATAATGCACTGCAGGAAAAATTTTCATCGGCACTTTCCGCGGATCATCCCCTGTGAATTTCTGATAGATTTCTAAAATCGCCTCTAGCTTATGTTTTTTTTCTTCTGAAAGATGGCTAATATCTAAATAAACTTGCATTTTCCCATCAATCCCCAACCCCATTTCACAGACGGTCAAAATTTCTCTTGAGCCGATGTCTCGCGGGACGAGATTGCCAAAAGCTGGATAGAGCTCTTCTAAGAAGTACCATGGCTCCCCAGTTTTTCCACAAGGGATCGTGCGCCCATCAGAGGTGGTGAACGTACGGGAAGAATCGCCGTAGACCCATATGCGGCCGCCTTCTCCTCTTGCAGATTCCGACATCAAACGCATCTTATCCCTTCCTGGAATAGAGGTAGGGTGCACTTGGATAAATTCTGCATTGGCATATTTCATGCCTTGCCGATAAAGGCGTCCATTGGCAGCTCCTGTACAAAAGGTGGAGTTTGTAGACATTTTAAAGATAAAGCCGAGTCCCCCTGAAGCAACGACGACAGCATCTGCAGCAAAAGAGTGTAACTTCAAGTTGAACAAATCCATAATCACGGCGCCGCGTGTGATCCCCTTCTTGTCGATAACGAGACGCAAGAATTCGTGATTTTCAAATTTCTGGATCAATCCTTTAACTTCGTATCTTCTGACTTGTTCATCGAGAGCGTAAAGCAATTGCTGGCCTGTCGACGCCCCAGCAAAAGCTGTACGGTTATAAAGAGTTCCTCCAAAACGACGAAAGTCGAGATTTCCCTCTTCTGTTCGATTAAAAGGACAGCCAAACCGATCCATCATATGAATGATGGAAGGGCCACTCAAACACATCTCTAAAACAGGGGGCTGATCGGCTAAGAAATCTCCTCCTTTAATTGTGTCGTACGCATGAATTAATGGGTCATCATCCTCACCCATTGCATTCATAGCCGCGTTAATTCCCCCTTGAGCGCAAACGGAATGAGAACGTTTGACCTTAGTCACAGAAATAATTTTTACGTAAATGCCTTTCTCTGCCAATTTCATCGCCGCAGAAAGGCCGGCTAAACCACCGCCCACAACGATGACTTCTCTTTTGAGTTTTTCTGACATTTTAACGCCTTAGGTTGATCCAGTAAGTCCCAAAAATCGTGATTAATCCCAAAAAACCGACAATCAACATCAGAACTTTTGAAATTTTTAAGAGCGCTTTTTGCGAACGCTGCGAAATAGTTACCCCCCAGGAAATCAAAAACGTCCACACTCCATTGAATGCATGAAAGCAGGCTGCAAGAACAAAAATAGTGTAGAGAAACATCATGATCGGCATTTTAAAGGTTTCACGAAGCATGAGGAGTTCCGCTGTTCCAAAATTTTTTGCCACTGCGATGTATTGATTTTCCTTTATTGAACGCACTTGTAAAGCTCTAACAAATTCATGCTGCTCTTGTATATTTTGTGCTTGGACACTTACTAGCTCGTTAGATTGCGGGAGAAGCGGTAATTTCATCTTTAAATTTTCGATATCCTTTGGACCATATAAATTTACCTTTAAGCGCTCTGACAACGTGTAGATCCCAGGATCTGCGTCTACTTTCACCATATAAAATTTGTCGATTCCTTTATGGGTTTTCGCAGGATATTCTATAAATCGCATGTGGACAACATGCGCAATAATGGCGACAAGAAGGATCCAAGAAGTGATGCGTTGCCAAGTGTAAGCGCGGTTGCGTCCATAATGTGCCAGATAGGGGCTCTTACCATCATAGCCAAACGAATTCATTTTAGAAGTTTTTAGGTACTGAACTCCCCACCACATGTGAATAGCAATGGGAACACCAAGAATGGTCCACTCGATTAATGGAAGATAGGGCAGTTCTTGTATGGCATTGACGGCTCGTATAAAGCCTTCACCATCTTGCCCAAAAAGTAAAGCAGCTTGGGAATTGACTAGGAGATGCTGCACAAGGTAAATAGAGAGCCAAAAGCCTGCTAAAGAATGGGCTCTGCGCCAAACAAAGGGCTTAGGGAGTGCTGAAGCTGACATTTCATCCTAATTTTTTTATACAATTGCAAGTTACTTATTCACTGATTTTTTGAAAATCAAAAAGGTCATTGACCGCAAGAGGAAAATCCTTATAATCTGTGCAAACATAATTATCCAATTTTATGAATAAAGCATTCTTTAGGTTCCTTTTCCTCTCATTTTCCCTACTTCTCTCTTGCTTTTCAGGAGAGCTTCCCAAAAAACCCTATGTTCTTGTAAGTGTGGCACCTCATAAATTTTTTGTTGAAAAGATTGCAGAAGACCTCCTGGAAGTGATCTTAATGGTTCCCCCAGGTGCTAGCAGCCATTCTTACGAACCAACTCCAAAACAAATGGTCAATGCAAGCAAAGGGGAAATATGGTTTTTGCTTGGCGAACCCTTTGAACAAAAAGCGGCCAAAGCCTTAAAAAGCTATAATTCACAACTAAAGCTTGTTGATATGCGCCAAGGTTTAGATTTAATTTCTGATCAATGCGGCCATTGTAAACACCATCACCATTCCATGGATCCACATATATGGCTATCACCTAGCATGGCCAAGATTCAAGCTGCCACTATCGCTAAAACATTAAGCCAATATTACCCAGAACATGGTGAGCTTTTTCAACGCAACCTGGAGAGTTTTAGTGCTGAGCTTGAACACCTAGACCGCAAGATTGATCAGGTTCTTCAGCCCCTTAAAAATCGCACCATTATGGTTTCTCATCCAGCATATGGTTACTTTTGCCGAGATTACCAACTTCAACAACTCTCCATCGAGTTTGAGGGCAAGGACCCGACGCCTAAGCAACTGAATACGATTTTATCCGAGGCTCGGGAAAATAATATTCGCGCAATTTTTATTCAGCAACAGTACAGTAATAAAGCGGCTAACTTAGTTGCAAAAGAATTGAATGTGAGAATTATCGACTTAGATCCTTACGCAGAAAACATCCTAGAGAGTTTGTTCCATATTGCTCAAAGTTTTGCTCAAAACGGCACTGAGCCATGACCCCTGCCCTTGAATTCAAACAAGTTTATTTTAGCTACCGCGAACTTTGTGCTCTAAGTAATGTCTCTTTTATCGTTGAAAGGGGGCAATTTGTCAGCATTATCGGTCCAAATGGTGGAGGGAAAACCACCCTCTTAAAGCTCATTATGGGCTTTTTGAAGCCAGGTTCTGGAAACATACAGATTTTGGGCCAACCACCTGAAAAAGTTTTAGAAAAAATTGCTTACGTTCCGCAGAATTTGCGTTACGATAGAGAATTTCCTATCTCCGTCAACGAACTTGTTCTCTCCGGGAGACTTTCGCAGCTCTCTTGGTGTGGTTGTTTTCGTAAAGCTGATAAGTTAGCCACTAAAGAAGCTTTGGAAAAAGTGGGCCTGTTTCATCTAAAAGAGTCTTCTTTTGGCGAGCTTTCTGGTGGCCAGCAGCAAAGAGCTCTCATTGCTCGTGCTTTGGCTTCTGAACCAGAAATTCTTCTTTTGGATGAGCCAACGGCCAATGTGGATGCCGAAGCACAAGCAGACATTTATTCCCTGCTTTATAGCCTCAAAGGTAAAATGACGATTTTGATTGTTACTCATGATCTAAAAATGGCGATTGAACAAGTTGATCGTGTGTTTTGCGTTGAACAAAAACTCACTACTTATTCTCCGCAAGAAGTCTGCGAACATTACGCAATGGGACTGTATCATCCGCGTTTAATCTCTTTGGATTTAAAACAAGGAAAAAGCTAAATGGGTTTCTTAGAAGCTCTTCAAACAAACCCTTTGCTCTTATCTGCAGTGTTAGCAGGTCTTGCCGCTTCTGTTGTAAGTGGAATTATCGGTTCTTATGTAGTTGTAAAACGTATTGTGTTTATTAGTGGGAGTATTTCCCATTCTGTCCTTAGTGGAATTGGGTTTTGCCTATGGCTCGAAAGAGCAAAAGGAATAACGTGGGTATCCCCTCTTTATGGTGCTTTGATCACAGGAATCCTCTCGGCATTAATTATTGGCTGGATCCATCTTTATTATCGAGAAAGAGAAGACTCTGTGATTGCCGCCTTGTGGTCTGTCGGTATGGCGATTGGAGTCTTATTTATCTCCCAAACACCTGGCTTTAATGTAGAGTTAACAAACTTTTTAGTGGGCAATATTCTGTGGGTTTCTCCACAAGACCTTTATATACTTTTTGCATTAGATTTGGTTATTATTCTGATTGTCCTTTGCTTGCACAAACGTTTTTTGGCCATCTGTTTTGATGAGCAGCAGGCTAAACTGCAAGGGCTAAAAGTGAATCAGCTTTACCTCTTACTTCTTGTTCTTGCAGCCATTACGATTGTTTTGTTGATACAGGTTGTGGGAATTATCTTAGTAATGACTATGCTTGCCATCCCTGCAGCTATAGCTAATTTCTTCACATCTCGTCTGTCGAGTATGATCTTTATAGCCATTCTTTTGAGTGCTAGCTTTTGCTTTTTTGGTACAGGAGTAGCTTACCATTTAGATTGGCCAGCAGGAGCAACTATCGCGCTTGTCGCAGGATTTACGTATCTATTGTCTATGCTGGTATTTAAGAAGTAAGCCTCAGAGAAGAAAACCTTTACTGAGGCTTGTCGGAAAGAGAGGGATTTGAACCCTCGATACCCTCACGGGTATGCGTCCTTAGCAGGGACGTGCTTTCGGCCACTCAGCCATCTTTCCAGATAAGGAGGAAGTTTAGCGACATTTTCCTTTTCATGCAAGTGTCTAATCCTTTAAAAAAAAATTATTCTCTTTCTCCAAATTTATTTTACATAGGCTCTATTGTATACTTTTTTATATTTAATTGGTTTTTAGTAAAAAAATAATTACTAAAATAACATTTTTTATTTTTTATTTTAATAAATGTTCTTTAATTAACTTAACACAGGGGTACTCATGACTAGCTCGATCAATCTCGGAGACTTCATTAATATAGCTTCCAATCCTACAGAATACAGAGTAATCATCAAAAAAAGTGGTAATGTCCGTATAAAGAACACGCATTCTAAACTTTCAAAATTTTTTTCCCCTTTTAAAAAAAAATCTAAAGAGCTTAGCCAAGCGCAATTTTCTTACGAAGTCTTGAAATGCATGGTTGACCAATTAAAGTATGAAAAAAACAATGAAGATTGCAGTTTAACGGTCAGCAAAGCTTGCCAAGCATTTTACCAACAGATTGAAGAGCAATGGTTAGAGCTAGATGAACCACAAAAAGAGCAGTTTTTTGAACTTCCCCAGTTATGCAGTCTCCATTTATTAGAAAGAAGGCAGGTATCTGAAGATCAAATGCTTAGGATATTAAATAGCGAATATGCAAATTCACTTGGAGCTGACGTGTACCGAGCCATTGCAAACGAGGCGCTTTCTTTAAATTTGCTCGATCGAACGATCTCGACTCCAGCTTTCGACGATATCGGTACTTTGGTTGATTTTTGCAAAGAATTTTGTAAGTTCTTCCACCTTTCAGAAAAGATAGAAGAAAGTCTTAATTTTTGCCTACAATCTGGAAATTTTTCCAAATTTGAAAAATTCTTCGATGCTAGAAGACGTTTACCAGAGGTAGATAAAGATGAAATCGAAAGCCTTGAAAGGGCTTTCGGTTTATTGAATGGGCTTTCTCAAGCCTGTGTTCTTGAGTCTGGAGGTGTTTTGATGAAGCTTTTTGGTTCGCCATTAAGACCCGACTTCGTTTCTGGTACACATGACAGAATAGAAATTTTCCTAGAGCATACAACCGCTGAGGTACAACATCGCTTTTCTTTGGCTTTTAAAAAAAGCCATGCACAAAAAGACTACGAGAAAGCGGTGTTTTACGTTCAAACCTCTTCAATCTATGATCTGGAACACAAAGAATGGATACGACACGACTTGAAAATTAAGGTAAGCCAATCTGACCTTTCTCCCAGAGGCACTCAGCAAGTAGAGAAGAGATTGCAAAAACAGGGTTATTTGCCCTAATTCAAATCCCTTCTATGAAGAAGAGTTTGGTAGCAAAAACTCTTCTTCAAAAATTGATGAGTGATTTTTAGGCATCACTAAAAATGACGTTGAAAAGCTTTCGGTATTTCCCCTCAGGGCAATTTAACTCCTTGACCCCATGCCAGGCTTGAGAAGTATTTTTAAAGAGGAAGCTATGGTTATCTGTGTTACTCACTGCAGCAGAACTAATAAAGTCTTTAAAGTCAGGAGTAATACCCGATGTCATCTTCCCCCCTAAGATAAGAAGTTCTCCTCCCCAATCAGTCTCCCAATCATCCTGAGTATTAAAATAAAAAATATGAGTGCCGATCTTATCTGAAGAATCTCGATGGGGGGAAACTTCATTCGTCTCTTTTCCAATATGCCAAGCATAGCGCACTTTAAAGCTGCTAACATTTAATGCTTTAGCTATAAAAGATTGGTATTCATCGCTTTCCAGCTCATCGATAAAATGTTGCCAGCTTGGCTGCAAATCATTTCGTCCGATTACTCCTCTTTTTAAAGGGTCTTTAAGGCGATAGGTAGAACGTTCATAGGCCAAGTAGTAGCGGTTGTGAGGTCTTTGTCCTAAACGGTAGAGATTCTCATGGTATTCAAAGAAATCTAGGTTAGGAAAATCCTGATAGAGCTTTTGGAAGCCTTCTGTCAAAAGAAAATCTTTAAAATCCACCCAAGGGAAAGGCTGTTTCCTTGCAAAGGCTTCATAATTAAATTGCCGCATTGCTTCTAGATCAATGAAGTTTGCCATGGCTAATCCTTTTTACTGCATCCTAGCAACTTCATTAAAGACATTCAAATTCTATTCAGGAGAATCCTTAAAATGATAGAAACTTTTACCAAGCTTGATGAGAGGGCGATCGTTTGCTTTACGCCATTTGTTCGTATCTCTTAAAGAATAGATACACCCACAGTATTCTTGTTGATAAAAGGCTTCTTCCTTGGCGATTTCATACATGCGACTAGATCCCCCATTTTTACGCCAGTTAAAGCCCCAATAAGTAACTCCCGGGAACAAGCTTGCAGCCCTTTCACCAGCAGCAGTCACTTGGTTAAAATCTTTCCAACGAGAAATCCCAAGGCAGCTGGTCATCGTGGAAAAGCCATTTTTAGCGGCGTACGCTGCTGTCTTAACGAAACGCATCTCAAAACACATCGAGCATCGCTCTCCGCGCTCAGGATCATCTTCGTGCCCTTTGGTCAGATCAAACCAGTTGTCTGTATCATAATCTGCATCAATGAAAGGAATATTTAGCTTTTCTGCAAAACGAATGTTTTCATTCTTGCGAATTTCATATTCTTTAGTGGGGTGAATATTCGGATTGTAAAAATAAATTGTCAAATCGATACCGCTTTGATGCATCATTTCGATAACAGATCCTGAACAAGGAGCGCAGCAGGAATGCAATAAAACTTTTTTTTCTCCATTGGGAGGTATTAAATCCTCATGGGCATTCTTCATGGAAAGCTCTTTCTTTTAAGTGAAAAAAGCATTTTATCGAAAATCGTTTTATTAGCCAAAATTTTTAAAATGGTTACATTTAAAGAGTGAAATCCTTTTTTTGCTGATTTAACACAATCCGGCGTAGTAAAATATTTTTCGAAGAAATTTTTTTTTATGAAGCACTTATTTTTTTTATAAATGCAAGATAAGAAGGCCTCAAAAAAAATTTCAATCTGATAATTGTGCGTGGCAAAAGCAGTCTTGAGTGTGATCGTTGACCATGCCTATAGCTTGCATGTATGCGTACATAATCGTTGGGCCTACAAATTTAAAACCCCTCTTCTTTAAATCGGCGCTTAAGGCTTGTGCTTCTTTGGTTGAAGCGGGAACCTCTTTGATACTTTTCCACCGGTTTTGCAAAGGTTTACCATCTACAAAACGCCATACATAGGCATCAAAACTGCCAAATGCATTTTGGATAGTTAAAAAATGGCGGGCATTTTGTATAGCCGAAACGATTTTTAAGCGGTTTCTAATAATACCTTTATCTAAAATAAGGGCTTCCATTTTCTCAGGGCTATAGTTAGCCACCTTAACTGGATCAAAATCTGAGAAGGCTTTCCGATAATTCTCCCTGCGCTGCAAAATCGTGCTCCAACTTAAACCAGCTTGCGCACCTTCTAAAATCAGAAATTCAAAATGCTTTTGGTCATCATGAACAGCTCGTCCCCATTCTTCATCGTGGTAGGCCATCTCGAGAGCGTCGTAGCTCTTTACCCACGCACAACGGTTCTTTTGATTCATGCTCCAACTCCTCTTCTTCGTTTTGATTTTTTGATACTTGAATAAAACTTTCACTCGGCTTTTCTACAAGCGCAAGGAATTACCAAAGTGCGTCAACTGTTTTGATTGCCAATAGCACATGAGCAACCCTTCTATTAGCTTTTGCGAACGATCTGCTATTAGGCTAAAATAGAATAATTCTAAAAATAAATTTTAAACAATCTTTTTAAATCTAAAAATTTTATTCACCTATAGCAGTTCCCTCGATGATTTTAACAACCAATTGAGATTAAAAAATTACTATCCAAAATAGCTCGGGAAAAATTCAAGAAAGGTTATTAATGTCAGAGAATATAAGCTTAACTAATCTCTCTTTTATATTAAATTTTTATGCATTACATCTAGAAGCATATACTTTGTTAGCCAGCCGCAATGTTGCAAACCCTCACGATCATTTGATGACTTGAAGAGCTTTTTTGATCTTATATCCTCTTGAAGAGGTCCGCGCTCTTTTAGCATGTATTTTTCTTTAAAAATTTTACTCATTAATGCTCCCCATTCCTTCATTTATTTAACCGATGAGGCAACTACCGCTCTTAAGAGTGGAGATCATGCACTAGCACAAAAGCTTACAACCCTACTTTCAAAGAACTTTAAGAATGAAAAACTAAAAAAATATCCAGCCATTAAAAAGAAATAAAATGCTCAATGGCATGGCTGCAATATATCAGAACTAAGGATCGAAGGGACAAAAGCTTCTTTTGTCCCCTACTTCATTCAACCTTTCTAAAAAAAGGCATTTAACTTACTGTAGGTAGATTCACTCATTTAAAAGGTTGATCATGTTAACAAAAAATCTTAGTAGAAATGGACGCATTCTTCGTCTTGCTATTGCTAGCATTTTGCTTACTTACGCAATTTGGCAAAGTAGCTGGATTGCACTCATCTTTGCGCTTTTTACTCTTTTTGAGACCTTCATGAGCTGGTGCGTCCTCTATCAAATCCTTGGCATCAATGAATGCCCGGTAGAACCTAGAGATCCAAAGCCTTAAGTTTTTGTTTTTTTATAAAACTTCGCACTACGTCTCTGATGGTGTCATGCAATACAAATGTTTTCTTTTGCTCTTCAATTGTCCATTCCGCATTCCAAACCACCTGATTTTCCAAAATGATGAGAATAAAAAAATTGCACCATGACTACCTATCCTCCTAAAATCCTTCTTCCCGAATCTGATGATCAGCTAATGGACCTTTGCAGCGTGGAAACTTATCGTTCAAGTGGCAGTGGCGGACAACATGTCAATAAGACTGACAGCGCTGTGCGCTTAACATACCGACCTTACAATCTAGTCGTCACCTCGCAGAAAGAGAGGAGTCAGTATTTGAATAAGATGCACTGTCTTCAGAAACTGCGGGATCTTGTAAAAAAGCTCAATTACCGTCCCAAAAAACGTATCCCAACAAAAATTTCTAAAGGCCATAAAGCAGCGAATTTAGAAAAAAAAGGCAAGCATAGCCAAAAAAAGCAATTACGCGGGAAAATAGATTTTTAGCATTTATTCCTGGCTCTCAAGCTGCTCGACAATGTTTTGGTAAGGGACAAGAGGCGCCTCATCATTAATCCCCTCACACTCTAAAGAAGCAATTTCCCAACTCTCTTTACTCATTAAGTTCTCAGACCACCAGGGAAAGGTGCGGCACTGTAGAGGACGTGCTCGATAAACCTGACATTTTTTGTCTTTTAGAAAAACGCAATCATACTCTTCATTGGCCGTTTTTTTTTCGATCAAAGCGTAACGATTATCCCTTTTGCGCGTGTAGTTTCTTTTAAACAGGGGTAAGGAAATCGATAGAACTGCAGCCATTTCTGTCATTTCCTCTTCACTCACCCAAACAAAACCAGAAGTTCCCGTACAGCACTTTCCGCATTCCGTGCATTTAAAATTTAAGCCTCCTTGATACCATGGTAAGGGCGAAGGGCTCTTTTGTTGCGTCATGGCACCCCTTTTAGTAATGCTTGGACCCATTCTTTCTCATTAAAGCCTGTGAGGCCAAAGTCCTTACCTAGAAGAAAGGGACGCTTGACGAGCATGCCATTTTTACCTAGAAGAGCAAGAGCTTGTTCTTCATCCATGGTTTGTAATTTTTCGCTAAGCTGTAATTCGCGGTAAAGAAGACCTGATGTGTTAAACAGCTTTTTAACCTCCCCCTTCTTATAGCTAAGCATTTGCAATAATTCCTTTTTTGAAGGAGGCTCTTGCACAATTTCTTTCTGCTCAAAAGAAATGTTTCTTTCTTTCAAAAAGCGAACTGCCTTTTGGCAAGTTGAGCACCTACTGTAAAGGTAAATAATCACGAAAATCCTCCAGAATAAAGCACAAACTTTAAAGGGAATTGAGATAAATTACAATTCTCATCAAATAGGGTTGTAAATCGATTCTCTTTTGAGTGATAATGGTCTTTTTTTTGTAGACAATCCATGCATTCATTAAAAAAACATGATGTATTACAGACCACCATCTCTAAACTAGGCAAACAGGGTGAAGGAGTTGGGGATTTCCAAGGTTTTCCTATCTATGTGGAGGGGGCTCTGCCAGGAGAATTGGTAGAAGTCACTATTTCTGAATGTCGAACAACTTATGCCCGCGCTAATTTAATTACTGCTCTCCAAGTCTCGCCCTTAAGAGTAACGCCTCCATGCCCCTATTTTGGCCATTGTGGAGGCTGTCAGCTAATGCATCTTTCCTACGAAGAACAGTTAGTATTTAAGCAACAAAAAGTCTTGAGTGCCTTTCTGCACGTTGCCAATATGCACCTCACCATCTTGCCCTGCTTGCCCTCCCCAAAGGCTCTGCATTACCGCAATAAAACGCAATATCCTGTTGAAATGAGCCCAAACGGGCTTATTCTTGGGTTGTACACCCGATCCTCTCACGATCTGATTGCAATCGATGCTTGCCAAATTCATTGTGAACTAGGAGAGAGCGTGTACCATAGAGTGCAAAAAATCCTGCAACAATCCTCGCTCAAGGCTTATAATCCTCAAACAAGAGAGGGGGAGTTGCGTTATTTATTGATTCGAACGAGCATCAACTTAAGAGAAGTCCTCGTTACCTTAGTCACAACGAGTCAATTAAAGGTGGCACTTTTACCTCTAGCTGAAAAGATAATGGCAGAGAATCCTTCTGTTAAAGGTATCGTGCAAAATATCAATGATCAGGCAACCAATGTGATTCTCGGTTCAAGCTATCAGACGATTCTCGGCTCTCCCTCTACGCTTGAAAAGCTTGGAGATCTTTTTTTTAAGATTTCCTCTGCCTCTTTTTTTCAAGTTAACACACTTCAAGCAGAATGCCTCTATAATAAAGCTTTATCCTTAAGCGCTGTTAAAGGCCATGAAACACTTTTAGATGCCTACTGCGGTGTGGGCTCGATTGCTCTATTTTTTGCGCGGCATGTAAAAAAAGTCATTGGCGTAGAACGCGTTCCAGAAGCGATCGAAGATGCCAAAGCCAATGCAGCTTTAAATTGTATCGACAACACAGAATTTATTTGTGCTTCGGCAGAAACATTTATTCCCACGCTCGATGCCATCGACATTCTTATTTTGAATCCTCCACGCAAAGGATGTGACAAAAGCTTGCTTGAACAAATCCCACGATTTAAGCCAAGGATGATTCTCTATATTTCTTGTGACCCTACCACCCTTGCCAGAGATGTGGCTTTCCTCTGTATGCAAGATTATGTTATAGAGACTATCCAACCTTTCGACATGTTCCCTCAAACCACCCATGTGGAAACTCTTGTCAAACTTACCTTAAACCAAACTTGAGCCCTTTAAATCCAATAGCTGTTAAACAAATTTGTTGAGTGAGAAAAAAAAGCCATTAAAGAATTTATTGCTCATCTCTTTTCTGTAATCTACATTATCATGGATTTCGCACTAACTTTTTTAATTAATTAATTTATTTTTAAGTTAAGAAAAAATAAAATTAAGGCATTTTAATGGAGAAGTGAGTGATGCCAAATTGCAAAATTATCAATAGTATAAGCGAAATTAACCTTAATAAGAGTTGGTCTCCTGCCACAAAATTTAACAGCAAAGATAGACTTGTGGATGCAAAAGGTAATAAAGTGCGCTCCGATTACCAAGGACATCAATACCGGATCATTGAAAAAAGAGAGCGCACTTTTTCTACTTTGGAAGTTGTAGGGAGGCGTTTTTTAGGGACCTTAGTGGTTATCTGCACTTTATCTTTAGCTCTCTTTGCTAAGCCTGTAAGAAATCTTTTTACAAAACAAAAAGAAAATATTCGTTTTGCCATTTCGACTTCGCAGATAGAGCACAACATTAGTGAACAAGAATTACAACAAGGGATCTTTATTTCTGGTGAGACGATTTCCAATATTCAAACATGCATGAGAAACATTTTTCAAGGCGAAGAGGAAGACGGAGTAAAATTCTACAAGAATCAAAGAACTCGTAAAGTTTTTACATTGGACACAGTCCCGGATCTTATTTTTAAATCGGGAGAGTCTATGGTGGCTCGCTATCAAAATATAATCAAGGCACAAACAATTGTGCGCACCCACCAATTAAACCTACTCGTTATCCCCAATGCCCAGCTATTTACTTTAAATATCGGAGGCAAAGAACATGCAATAATTGCTGAAAAGAGGGTGGATATTGACTATTATGAAAGTGTCCAAGAACAGCATTTCCAAGACTATGCAGATAGCCTTAATGAAACAATTCGCCAACTTGCTATCTTTATCTGCCTATCAGGTTATAGCAATGTAGAGTGGCGTAACAATCCTATTTTAAATGAAGCCTTTGATGAGCATGGGAATAGAAAAATCGCTCTTATTGATCTTGAAAAATGTAAGGCCCCTGAAGCAGGGTTATTTGGAAGATCCTGTAGAGGACTTGTCGGGTGCGTGACCGAAGAACAAGGAAAAATTGTTTTAAATATTGCAAGGCAATACGGTATAAGCACGAAATGGTTTGACACCGCACATGATGTTAGAAAAAAAGAGATCGCAGATGGACACAGACTTCAAAAATACTATGCCAAAAAAAATATCACTACTGGAGATAAACCTGTTCAAATTGACGAAAACTCTTTAGACTTTTCTGATCATCCTAAAGAAGCAGAAAGGCTTAAAGCTATAACAAAAGATCTCATTAAAGCGATAAATGAAAAAATTTCAGAAACCTCTGCGGAAGATACTATTAAAAAACGAAGATATATTTATATCAACACTAATGAAGGGCCTTTTAAATACTTAGATCGAGAAGAATTTGACAACATTACTGATCAATCTCCATATCCAATAGATGAAGAATTTAATGATGCAAGTTATCTTGGGCACATAGTAAAGAAACTAGTAAAATTACGAGTAATTTACGGATTGGTCAAACGTAACGGTTATGGCTATTATCTGCAGGCATAATTACCGATCAGCAAGCTTCATTTTTAGAGCAAAATGGAGCTTGCTTTCATTGCCTTACTTCTCAAGTATTTCCCGTTTTTGTTCATTACTTTACATAAGAAAAATTATTAGCTTGAAAGAACGTCTGCTACTTTTGGCAAAGTTAAAGTAATTTCTTCAATAGCATTGACAAATCTTTGCTATAGGAAATATATAAAACATCAACTAAACCCAAAGGATGTGTATGAAAGTCACAGGTTACGCTGCAAGAGATGCAAAAACACCTTTAGCTCCTTTTGATTTTGAAAGACGTGAGCTACGATCAAACGATGTCCTTATCGAAATTCTCTATTGCGGCATTTGCCATTCAGATTTACACACCGTAAAGAGTGAGTGGGAGGGAACAATCTACCCAGTAGTTCCTGGCCACGAAATTGTTGGTCGCGTCACTAAGGTGGGCAATGCTGTTAAAGATTTTAAAGCAGGGGATTTAGCCGCAGTAGGCTGCCTCGTCGATTCTTGTCGCTCTTGTCCAAGTTGTAAAGACCACCTTGAGCAATTTTGTGAAAATGGCTTTGTCTTGACCTATAATGGCATGGATAAAGTGGATGGCAAAGTGACTTATGGCGGCTACTCGACGGACATTGTTGTTGATGAAAAATTTGTGCTCCATGTCCCAAAAGAATTCAAAGAGAAAGATCTTCCTAATATCGCTCCTCTTCTTTGTGCAGGAATTACGACCTACTCCCCTCTTCGTCATTGGAAAATTAATAAGAATAGTAAGGTCGGCGTTGTAGGATTAGGCGGTCTCGGCCATATGGCGATTAAAATTGCCCATGCTCTCGGTGCTAAAGTTGTTCTCTTTACAACATCGCAAAATAAAACAGAAGACGCTAAAAGACTTGGAGCGGATGAGGTTGTTTTATCCAAAAATGCCGATGAAATGAAAAAGCATTTAAATAGCTTTGATTTTATCATTAATACAGTTGCAGCTTCCCACAATTTAGATGCCTATCTTGAGCTTTTAAAGCGCGATGGCACAATGTGTCTGGTCGGAGCTCCTGCAACACCTCACTCTTCCCCAAGTATTAATAATTTCATCTTTAAGCGTAGGAGTTTGGCTGGATCCTTGATAGGTGGATTACAGGAAACCCAAGAGATGCTGGATTTTTGTGCCAAGCACCACATTACTTCAGACATTGAATTGATTCCTGTTGAAAAGATCAATGAAGCTTATGAGCGGATGCAAAAAAATGATGTGAAGTACCGGTTTGTCATCGATATGGCTTCATTAAAGAATAAAAACTAGTAATAGGGCTTATTTTAAGACGCTTATAAACTAAATAAGTGTCTTTTTTTATTGCATTTTGACAAATAATCTTTTTTTGATTTTAATACAGAAAAAGGCTCCTTATAAATACTTTAACTTTTGACTACATCGCAAGGACTGAAGATCATGCGATGGGACTAATTTGCGATGGGCAAGAATTAGCTCAAGGAGAATATTTATGGATCCTAATACGATGAATTTAATCATTAGTTTAATTAGCGGACTTATCGGGGGAAATATTGCAGGATCCGCTATGTCGCCAGAGAAAAATCTTGGCGGCTTATTTAACTCCGTCAGTGGCCTGATCGGCGGGGGTATTGGTGGGTATATCCTTAAAGCTGTAGGGCTTGTAGCAGCAACAACAGTAGTCACCCAAGCAGGAGTTACTCCTGAACCTGCTTCTTTGGACCTCTCAATGATACTAGCTAACATTGGTGGTGGTGGGGCAGTTGGCGCTATTTTAACTGCGCTTACCACATGGGCTAAAGATGCATCGGAAAAACAGGAATAGTTTTTCGTGACTATCTGCGTTTTTTGCTAAACGCACAGAGTCTTCTTCTCAAAACACGATTGGACCTATGTTTGATTCTATTTTAGATCGCTCGATTTTCTTTTCTTTTGATCAATCAGGTTTCCTACGCCATCAAAAAAAATTTTCTCATGAAAAACTTAGTTTGGAAGGTAAATTCGCTCTTGTGACAGGAGCGACAAGTGGTATTGGGCTGGCCCTAGCGAAAAGATTTTCTGAGTATGGCGCAACACTACTTTTTCCTGTAAGGGATTTGCAAAAAGGAGAAAGCTCCTTTAAAGACTACCTTAAGACGCAATTGGTCAAGCTGAACGTGGGCTATTTAGAAGAAGTGACTGCTTTTACCAGTACCTATCAAGGCTCCTCCTTCAATGTGATTGTGCACAATGCGGGTTCTATGCCTGCAAAGAAAATGCTTCTATCTGGCTTTGAGGAAATTTTTGTTTCGCAGGTTATTGGGCCTTACCTTATTACACGTGCGATGATCGAAAAAAATCACCTAATAGAAGGGGCGCGCATTATCTTTGTCTCTTCCGGAGGTATGTATCTCAAACGCTTGGATTTGAAGGATATAAATTTTGAAAGGCATCCCTACAATAAATATGAAGCCTATTCTAACGCAAAACGCGCTCAGGTTATGTTGAGTAGGCTCTTTGAAAAACATTATCCTAACCGCTTTAAATTTAGCACAATGCATCCTGGCTGGGTCGACACCCCGGGAGTCCTTACATCAATGCCCCTATTTTCTAGGCTTTTAAAACACCGCTTGAGGACACCGGATCAGGGATGTGACACAATCGCATGGCTTGCAGCAACAAACGAGAATTACCCATCCGGTTGCTTTTGGTTTGATCGCAAAAAGTCTAATACATCTCTTTTTCCCTTTAGGAAAAATAAAGAAGAAGAGGAGCAATTGCTTTGGGATTATCTTGAAATAATTTATCGCAAATACAATGCGTATTGATAGCCTCTTGAACACGTTTCTTTATACTGTCGGGTGGACAGCAGCGCTTTTATTAGCTGCTGCGCAAATGCCCTTATTAGCTATTTTAGGCGTTTTGGCTTCTCTGCTCTTTCAACTCGTGTTTAGTTACTTTAAAAATTCGTTATTTTGGGTGGAACTCTTTTTAGCAATCTACGCCTTAGCCATTGGGGTTCTTCTGGAAACGATTTTCTTGCAAGCAGGCATCATTGAGTATTCGTTTCGAGACAGCCATTTTCCGCCTCTTTGGCTAGTCCTTATTTACTCCCTTTTCTCAACCACATTTAATCGATCTTTTAGCTTGATTAATCGCCATTGGATGATTCCTATAGGGGTAGGGATGTTAGCACCATTGAGCTATCTGGCAGGTCAAAGGCTAGGGCTTTGCGTCTTTCCTTATGGAAAGGTGATTGGCTTAAGCGGGATTGCTTTAGGATGGATGGCTGCCTTGTCGCTCCTTGCGTTTCTTAATCGACGGTTGTTAGAGATAAACTCAGCTATTGACCGAGAGTTTCAAAGTTCTATGGGACAAAAAATGCTGTTTGATGGAGACTGCCCTCTTTGCTCGAAGGAGGTAGATATGCTTAAAACTAGCAGGGGCAACAATCACATCGACTTCATCGATATAGCAGGTGCGGACTACAGACCAGAAGAACATCAAGGTATTTCTTATGAAACGGCCATGAAGGAAATCCTTTCTATCTCGCAAGAGGGCCACATTGCCCAAGGCACTGAGGCCTTTTACCTCATTTACGCAAAAGCGGGCTGGAAAGGGTTGGCAATGTTTTTAAAAGCTCCATTTTTTGCCCCTCTGTCCACTTCTTTCTACAAAGTATTTGCCAAAAACCGTCTTCTTATTACCGGTAGATCTAAAAAGGAGAAATTTTAATTGCCCTGATTACTCATTTGTAAAAGATATCCAATCTTTTTCATTTCTACCTACGAATTGCGTTACAAACAATTTATCCTCTAAATCCGTTTCCCTTAAGCTAAGCCTTACTCTTCCTAGGATTATCAATTATAGAAATAGAAAAACTACGCGAATGCTCCCAGCCTCCATCGCCCTGGTGTGCCTACCATTCTTGTAGCTGCTTCAAAATTAAATCCATTTCGTGTTTCTCATTTTTCTGCTTATTTGGAAAATATAAAAAATATTCAAATAAGAAATCGTACATTTATGGGATATTTTCCTTCCCCTTACAGTAATTTGATATCATATTAGGGGTTTTTCTTGATTTTACTCAGTACGTTGAGTAAAATCACTCAATACACTGAGTAAAAACCCCAAAAGCGCTGAGTTTTTTTATGATAAAGAAAAGAAAGTCTTTTGAAGTACTCCTAAAAAGGCTAAAAGAGCCGCGTCGCTTTATTCAATCTCTTATAGGTCCACGTCAGGTAGGCAAAACTACGTTAGCTCGTCAAGTAGCAGACGAATTAGGAATACCGAGCCGTTATGTAACGGCAGATCTTGCCACGCTTCAAGATGTATCCTGGTTAAGACAGCAATGGGATGCCGCAAGAGAGCTTGCAAAATCTGAAGGTAAAACTATCCTAATTGTGGATGAAATTCAGAAGATTCCCCATTGGTCAGATATGATCAAATTTCTCTGGGATCAAGATACAGGCTCTGGGGTTGATCTTTTGGTATTAATTCTTGGATCTTCTCCTTGGCTAATGCAAAAGGGC
The DNA here is from genome assembly GCA_011125455.1 of Chlamydiales bacterium STE3. NCBI lineage: Bacteria > Pseudomonadati > Chlamydiota > Chlamydiia > Chlamydiales > Chlamydiales bacterium STE3. The sequence goes on from VKHO01000048.1 coordinate 74,835, forward strand.
CTCTCTGAAAGTCTAGCTGGAAGATTTGAGATCATCCCCATTACTCATTGGTCGTTTAAAGAGATGCATGAGATCTTTGGTTGGTCGTTAGAGCACTATCTTTATTTTGGTGGATATCCTGGGGCTGCCCCTCTTGCTGATGAAGAAAATCCATCGAGATGGATTAACTACATTAACGATTCTATCATTGAAACAACTATTTCTCGTGATATTTTATTGATGAGTCAAGTGAATAAACCTGCCTTACTAAGAAGACTCTTTCAGTTAGGATGTAATTATTCAGGCCAAATTCTTTCCTATAACAAAATGCTTGGTGAGTTACAAGATGCTGGGAATTCGACTACTTTAGCTCATTATGTGGATCTACTTAATGGAGCTGGTCTTCTTAGTGGATTACAAAAATTCACAAATCAGAGTGTAAGACGTAAGGGATCAAGCCCTAAATTTTCGGTTTACAATACCGCCCTTATGAGTGCTCAATCTGGCAAAAATTTCCTAGAAGCAATGTCTGATCGTTCATTTTTTGGGAGGCTTGTCGAATCTACTGTAGGTGCCCATTTGCTCAATAGCATTCGAGGAACTCAAATTGAACTTTTCTATTGGAGAGAAGGAGATAGAGAAGTCGATTTTGTTCTTCAGCTAGGAGATAAGCTTATTGCAATAGAAGTTAAAAGTAGCCAAGATTCCATACAGCATTCAGGGATAGATGCATTCGTAAAACAATTCAATCCAAATAGAATCTTGTTAGTGGGAGATCAAGGAATTCCCCTAAAAACATTTTTATTAACATCTCCAATTTCATTATTCGAATAGCCGTTACAGTGAGACTGTAATCAAGTAGCCAAAATGAAATATAGGGTGAATGTGAATTACAATTGAATTTGCAAAACTGGATCACCCTTCATACCTTGACCTTGCCCCCTGATTCCATCCAGGGTTAAATAGAGATTCAAGCAATTAATTTCTTGTTATTTTCACTTAAACTTCTAATAAATTATTTTGGACTTAGAGAGTGTCTTCAAATTTGAAATTTGAAGACACTCTCTAAGATTAGTGATTTTTAATCTAGCAATGCACCCAGCTTGTCTTACTTCATTCATATAGATTAACACAAAGCCTATTCTATAATTCTGCTTTTTCTAAGTTAACATCTATGCTCCAACTCGGATTATCAAGCGTTGTAATTTTAAGATTTTTCATATGCATGCCATAAGTTTTTTTGCCTTACCTAATGAATATCTTTACCTCAGCGCTAACTTTCTACTATCTCTAACAGGGATAGGGAAGGTTTGTAAGAAAATCCGTCGTTAAGCTTTCAATCTCATAATTTTTTTTGATAATATCAACCACTCCCCTGTGGGGTGTGTAAACATAGGCATAGGTTCCATCTACAGCTCTAACTGTTGTGTCCGTTCTTGCAACTAGAGGAGGGTAGAGGATATCTTTTTCGCCTTCCCATCTTGCTGGAATTTCTTCAAAAAGAAAGAAATCTCCCCAATCAAAAATTTGGATATAGTTAAGAATTTTTAAAAAATCTTCTAATTTTAAAATCTGGTTTTCTCGATCCTTCAAGTAAGCAATTTGGTTCCCTTTAGATCCCCCGTCGATGTAATCTAAAATCACAAAGTTAGGCCTAATCACATTTTTCAAGTAAAAAATTATTTTAGAGATGGCTTCCCCTGTAGGACCATCATTGAGTTCTAAAGTAACAAGGTGCCATTTAGATTTATTAACCATTGCGTTCCCTCTTGTTAGTTAGCTATTCGTAAGGAAAAGGATACGGACCCTTTTTACAGCCATTTTGACTTGACGCTGGAGGATAGTGAGGATTAGGATGGTCTTTTCTACGATGTATTCTTTTAACGAAAGTAAGCTAAACCGAAATTATCAACGAGGGCAATCCTAACAAAAAGGCATAGCAATAAACCAAATTTTATTGTAATGGCCTCCTTGAACATCGAAATTGAGCAAGATTCTATTCGCTTTCGCTCCACTGAATAAAAACTTGCAACAATTCAGTCAAATTCCCAGCTCCACATGTCCCTTCAAACTTCCGGTCATTAACGGCGCATTGCAGCCAATCTGTGTCGCTTCTTTTAATTTTAACTTCGGTAAACGGCTTATCTTCTAAATCAGTGTCACCGAGATCGACTGTAATCCTCCAGGCTTGGGGGCTAATTGCCTCAATATTAACACCATATGAATGTTCCCAATCTCCGTCTCAATTTTGTGCGTACCATCGTTGCAACTGTCTTAAAGTTAAGTCCATTTTTTATGCCTCAATCTTATATTTAGGGCTCTTCGCAAAATTTAATTAAAGAAGTTACCGAAATCAATTTTCTTTTTGAACTTCTACCCAATTTATAAAAATTTGAAGCATTTCCTCTAGATTTTCAGCTCCACAAGCACCTTCGAATTGCTGATTTTTAATCCAGCAGTGTACCCAGTCTGTCTCACTTCGTTCATTTTTAAGAGAAACAAAAGACTTACCCTCTAACTCGGTACCCATTAAATCAATTTTTAGGCGCCAACCTGGATTGTCGATCGTCCCAATTTTGATTCTTTCCTTATGATCACATTGACAATCACAATTTTTTACATACTATTTTTGTAACCAATCTAAAAACGCATTCATCTATTTTCCTTGTTTTGATAAGGCCATTTCTCACCGTTCAAGGCATCGAACTTTTCCGGGTATGTGGAGACAATTAACAGGGAATTTATTCACACAAAATAAAAAAAATTAGAGGACTAAGCGACCAGGCTTAATTTTCTTCTGTGCTCTCTGCCCAATTAATAAAAATCTGCAGCATTTCCATTAAATTTCCTGTTCCCCCGTATACTTGAAACTGATTATTTGCCACGTTACAAAAAACCCAGTCATCGTCGCTTCTATCATCAAAAATTTTAATGAAAGGTTTATCTTCTAGCTCAGTTCCTTCCAAGTTAATTTTTATACTCCATCCCGGATTGTCAATTGTTGTAATTGTAATTTTCTGTGCATGTTCCCAATCACCATCGCACTGTTGTGCATACCATTCTTGCAACTGCTTTAAAATTAAATCCATTTCGTATTTCTTATTTTTCCTGCTTATATTGAAGGGTTTACTCAATTCATTTTTCTCTCTGGTCTTCCATCCAACTAACAGAAATTTGTAACATTTCTTTTATATTTTCATTTCCGCAAGCACCTTCAGATTGCTGATTTTTATCTAGCAATACACCCAGCTTGTCTTACTTCGTTCATTATGGCATTCACAGCCGCTATTTTGAACTAGCTATTTTTGTTGCTATTTAAAAATGGATTTCATATCAACTTGATGTTTCTCTCTTTGGAAATTATTAAAGAATAATTTTTTGATTCTTAAGTTTTTGTCCAGTTAATGAAGATTTGCAATATTTCAATTAAATTTCTTTGGCCGCCATAACCTTCAAACGATTGATTGATCACACTGCATTGCAACCAATCATCGTTACTTTTCTTGCGAGAAATTGGATCAAAAGGCTTATCCTCTAGTTCTGTATCACTTACATTAATTTTTACCTTCAGCCCTGGACGATCAATTGTCGTAATTTTAATACCATGTAAGTATTCCCAATCGCCATCACACTGTTGTGCGTACCATTCTTGTAACTGCTTTAAAATGTTTGTATCCATTTGCGTTTCACTTAATTTTCTTAGTCAAAATTAGCAATAACGAATCATTCAAATTTTATTCATACATTAATTCAATAATTAAGAACTGATTATTTGAGTGCTAACTAGTAAATAAAAATATAAAAGCATCAATATTTGTAATGCTACTATCAGCTTTCTGCCCAATTAATAAAAGTTTCAAGCATTTCCGTTAAGTTTGTCGCACCACAACCTCCTTGAAAATTATGATCTTTAATGCAGCAGTGTAGCCAATCAGTTTCACTTCTGTCTATACGTATAGTCGTGAATGACTTACTTTCTAATTCTGTTCCAGGTAGTTTTACGATGATTACCCAACCTGGATTATCAACTGTAGTAATGAGAAAATTCTTCAAAGGTTCCCATTCTTTATCGTAGTTACGTACTAGCCATTCTTGTATCCTTTCCAAAGTATTTTCATTCATTTATTTCTCCTAAAATTAACGAGGTATTTCCCAATTTTCGGGAACTCTTACTCCACCAGGTGTATGTGGTTCATGTACATGCGGTACATTTATATATTTATCGATTACCTTGTTAAAGTGCCCTTCGCTACTACTTCCATTATCATACCTCTTTTCACTCTCCCAAAGATTGGGATTTCTATGATTAGTTTGTGGTTTAAATGTTTCATAGTGAGTAATCTCACCTGTATCAGGATCTCTTCTAAATGTACTATGAGCTCCTTCAGCATTTTTATCAGGTGAAAAACGCTTACGTTTGCCCTTCTTTTCGGGGTCCTTTGCTCTTGTCTCTTTCTGTTTATCCTCAACTTCTCCTTCAACCTGGGATGCCATTTCCATGCGCGTGAAGTAATCATCGCAGCGGCGGTCATATTGCTTATTGATCTCATAGACCGTGTAGCCAATCGTAGCGCCTACACCAATGCCTAGTAGCGATTCAAATGTAATAAAACTAAACGTGAAGCCTCCAATCCCAAAAGTCCCAGAAAAGGCAGGGATAAGGAGGGCAAAAGCAAATCTCCCATCAGGGTCTTTGTAATAATAAGGGTTATTATAAACGTAGGCGTAAAGATTAAAGCCGCCGGGATAGCCAATAGGATCTGGAGTCATCCAACACCCTTGCAAGGGATCATAGTAGCGTTGACCGAAATAAACTAAACCAGATTCGGCATCAAAACGCTTAGAAGCAAAGCGCCACGGATTTGAAGATGGCGTCAATCCTTCGCCAAACGAAGAGTAGCGATAATTTTCATAAAGATTTCCTGAACCCTCGATCAATGCTATCACATTGCCAGAAAAATCATGGACTGGAGCAAAGACCTCATCGCCAATTTCGATAGCAACAGCGCTCCCTATTTCTGAAGAACCTGGAGCAAGAACGCGAAATTCCTTTAATTTTCCGAGAGAAACTGCCCCAATCTCCTTTTGTCCATCGTAGATAAACGTCGTTGATGATTTCGACATGCGGCGGTTAAAGGCATCATAGGTATAAATAGTCGTTACATCGTTTTTCGTTACCGAAGTAAGTCTATCTAAAGCATCATATGTATAGACTGCTGCCGGTGTTTGAACAAGCCTTCCATCTCGATCGTAAAGATAGCCCTTGCTAAGATTCTGATTCAACGCATTGAAAGTCGATGCAGAGCCATTTTTTGCAACTCTATTGTAGGCCGAGTCGAAAGCAAATGTATTAGAGGCTATCCCTTCTTCACTCTTCAGTTGGTAAAGCTCGTCATAGGCATAGCTGCAAGTTGTGGCTCCACTGGAATCCTTGATTTCTCTAGAAAGCAAGTTGCCAACCGCATCGTATTCTTTAACCTGCTCTAAAGTATGTTTGGTGGTTCTTGAAACTAACCGCCCCTTCATATCAAAGGATTGAGAAAGTGTTCCCGCTTTCTTTAAGAAGGTCTCTTCTAGACAATTGCCAGACAAATCAAATTGATCATAGGTGTGTCGATACTGCTCCTTACCATGACAATCGTAGCGAATAATATTCTTCAGCTGAGAGCTATTATAAGAGTAAACCACTGAGGATTGATCTGGAAGCGTGAGAGATACCACTCTTCCCAGCAAATCATAGGTATATTTAACGGTGTGGCCTGTAGCTTGTTTTTCCTCAACTAAGCGGTCCCAAGCATAGGTTCGCAATGTCGAGCGTTTTAACACTTCGTCGTGTGTAGCTACAATGTTATGATTTAAGTCATACTCATAACGATAGGAGAAGGAAGCATCACTTGCTAACTTGCTCTCCAGTTGGCCATCTGAGCTATAAAAATGAACGATCGAGGTGCCACTTGGCTTAATAGTGGAGCGCAGCTGGCCTAAAGCATTATAATTATAAACCGTCGTTCGCTGTTCTGGTTCTGCATAAGCCTCTGTCATTGAAACGACGGCATTCATCACATTATACGTCCAGACATGGGTGATTTCTTGGGGAAGCCCCTGGCCAAATACAACCTCAACAACCTTACAGCGATTGCTATTTTGATCATAGTACGAGATATTCTGTTGAGTTACTTGCCCCATGGCATTTTTGCGCAAGTGCACGACTTCACGGCCTAATGCATCCTTAATGCTAATCGTCTTATTTCCAAGTGGATCGATCACCTCTTTGTAAGGGACAAGCACTCCTTCTTTGTTTCTATAATCAAAACGTATTTCTGTTTTGGTACAATTTCTAAGAGCATCTATCACCTCGATCGGTGTGCCATAGGAATCGTAACGTGTTTCGATTGTGTTGGAGCCCTTTTGATTGTAGGTGGTTTCCAAAATTACGCGACCTAATACGTCGTATGCATAATTCTTTTGTGTCAGAATGTTCCCCAAAAAATCTTCTGTCGTTTCTTGCATAGTGCGATCTAAAAGGTCATAAACGAATCGATTGATGATCACTTCATGAGGCTCTGAACCATAGGAAGAAGCTTTTTTGACTAACCTTCCTAATGCGTCATATTCGTAGGTCGTCAAACTCCCCTTTGAACTTACACTCTGCATTCTTCCAGATACATCGTATGTGTAGTTGGTTTGATGCCCCATAGCATCGGTTTCAGAAAGCAGATGGAAAGCATCATAGGTTAAAGTTGTAAATGATTTGAGAACACCTTCAGAAGTATAGAATTCCGTGCGGACTACACGATCCTGATAGTCATAATAGTATTTTGTTAGACAGCCATTACGTCTTGTATGTGTTTCAAGAGGGCCATGTAGAAGGTAGGTGAACTTTTCTTCCGTGCCATCAGGATGTTTAATAAGGTAAGGCTTGCCTCGCGCAGTATTGAAATAGGTTGTTGCTTGTCCATTGGGATCGATTGTCAAACAGCGGCACCCCATCGGATCATAGTTAAAGCTGATTGTCGCATGGGTTTTTTGTCCATTTTGATCCTGAACTTGAGGAGAGATAATCTGCACTACTCTTCCAAATTCGTCATACACATAAATTGTCTCGTTCCCATAACAATCAATGGCAGCAATCTTTTGCCCTAAGAGATTATAGCGGTAGTGTGTAGATAAAACACGGTCAAGATGAACCTCATCTTCTTGAATTAATCGATTGGAAAAATCGTATGTAAACTGTTTGTGAACACGTAGGTCTGGTCCTTGCTCCTTTTTAAGATTGCCATACTGATCATATTCGCGATAAGTGACTTGGCCTAGAGCGTCAACTTCTTTGGTAGCCTGACCTAAGTGGTTATACTCCCAAAAAAGAGTGTAACGAAACGCTCTATTGGAATCGTAGACATCTTGTCTTACAAGATGTCCTTCTAATGAGTAGGTATTTACAAGGGCCTTTAGCAAAATTTGTTGGCCAGAAGAATCCTGATAATACTCTTCTTCTGTATCGGGAACGCCAAAGGGAAAGGTTTTTCGAGGTGTCATGAGGCGCAATTTTCTATAAGTCACATTCGATAAATCGAGCGGCTCTGACGATGTTCCATCATCAACAATTTCAGAAGCTAAGGCACTATTGCTGTCATAGGTATAGCAATAGCGCTGCATAATTTTTCCCTGAAAGAGAATGTACTTCACAGCAACCAAATCTGTGCCATCGTAGTAGCGGTATGCTGTGCCTCTATCTCCTTCTGTTTCAATCAAAAGAAGATTGCGGCCATCTTGAGAGTAGACAAAGCTCTTTTCATGGCAATCACATCCAGTTTCAATTGGAGTGCCATTTTCATCGACTAACAATGCAACGGGGTTTTTTCCTGTGAGATGGCCGTAAAAGGATTCTTTAAAAATATTTCCAAACTGATCATAAGAGTACGTTTTACAAAACAAAGGGCCTGTTTCTGCTGACGAATAGACACGAGCAACAAGGTTGCCGACATTCCCACCCTTTCCCCAATAGAGCTTATCAGCTACATAAAGTTGATCCGAGCTGTTCATCTTCTCGATTTCAACTAGTCGAAGATTCTTATCCCATGTGTATTTGGTTCTTATTTTGTGGGCATCGAATACATGGCAGACACCGCCATCTCGATCGCGATCAGGCTCATCATAGTGAAAGTTGTAGAGTGGCAAAAGTGCATCAGTCTGTCCAATTGGCGCGAAAAGAGTTTGTACTTTTCCAAAGTTTCTATCTTTTCCTTTAAGCAGCGCTGAGTTAGGAACAGTTTTGCAATAACAGACTTGCATCACCTGCTCTCCGACTCTTTTTTCTATAAGGCGTTGCCTTGTACTTCCATCAAACTTTTCATAGCGGTATTTTTCTGTTGGTGCGTTGGGCCTTTGCACTTCTCGAAGATAAGAGGCTCGGTTGCCATCCGCTTTAAATCTTGAAAAAAGATATTGAACAGAACGACCGTCACCAGAAGCTACTCTTAAGCGTGTTGTATTAAGGCTTTTAGAGGGATATTCGAAAGATAATGTCTGCAATACATCTACAGGAAGGTCTTGACTCTTACCACTGACCATAGCAACATAGCTCAACTGATCTTTATCGTTATAGTGGTAGTGTCTCTCAACACCGCTCGCTTTCTTCTCTACCTGCAATAAATAAGCTTTTGCGTCTTTATGGTAATCTCTTTCCTGCCTTTTAAAAATCTCGCAAGAGCCATCACCCTTTATCAATGTACAGTGTCGTGCTTGAGGATCAGAGCATTTTAGTAAATAGTTTTTTAAATTGGTTTTTCCGCTAATTGTCGCGCTTGAGTTATTCGTAAATCCTTTCTTAAACATCTCCTTGCTAAGGCTTGCTTGGTTGCCTTTAAGTTTGCCAAAGCGCATCTCCGATCCAAAGGCACCTTTTAAAACATACTGATCACTTCCGTGGGCACACTCTAGAATTCCCTGCAAATTAAAGTGCCACCCATTACAAAGCCCTCCCTGAGAAGTATCGGAGCTAGAATAACTGCGTTCTAATACGAGAGGTTCGCCACCAACCAACATCAGATCACACTGCCTATCGAAAAAATCGCCCGTAATGACGTTGACGCAATCAGCGATAATAGCATTTGGCTCCCCTTCCAGATTGACAAGAGGGAAGCTATCATCATTAGTGGTCGTTGGGAAAAAATCTTCAGCCGAAACTAAGGAAAAAAATAAACAGATGAGTGGGATAAAACGGAGCATATAAAGCCAAATTAAAAATAAAACTTCAAGCAGTCTACACGGAAAAAACAGCTTGTCAACATTAAACTTTTATTTTTAATTTTTTTTTAGAAAGCGTATTCCTTTTGCCGTAAACAGCAGGCCATTTTTCATCTTAATAGAGCTTAAGTTCGAAGAAAACTGGCCTGCCAAATAGGCTTATAGCTGTAAATTGAAATAAAGAGCTTTTAAAGAGAATTTGTTAGCCATTTTTTGCCTTTAAAAACGGAATGTGATTAAAAGTGAGCGCCAACATTTAAGAAGCTAAACCTCATCCCTTAGTTTGCCTGCTATCAAAAAAAAATAGTTCTATAAAGTTATCTAAACAATGGTGATATTTTTAAGAACTGAGGTGTACCAATCCAAAGTCGCAATGTCCTCTTTTACTAAGGCATAAAGTCTGGCGCTTCGCTCAGGATTGTAACCTTGGCTGAGCATCCTTTGATTGGGCTCTGAAAAATAGTTTTTTGCTTCACACTCGAATTTAAAATGGCATTTTTCAATCACCCTTATACTTTTCTGGTTGGCTCTGTTGCAGATAATTTCCACACGATCGCAGCCAAAAAATTGAAAGGCCACAACAACGAGAACTTTTGTCGCAATTGTCGCTAAACCTTTATTGCAGTGCTTAGAAGAAGTCCAATAACCAATCCCTAACGATTTTTTGTTAGGCACTCTTGAGGCATGCAAACTAGCAGACATTAAAAACTCTTTGCTCTTGCTTACGAAAACAGCAAAATCATAGGAAATGCCTTTAGAAAAATTTTTGTTAGCAAGGCGCATTCTCCCCATCTGACTTTCAAGGGTTAATTCACGATGGGACCAATCCATAAAAGGTTTTAAATCATTTAAACTTAATATTAAAGAAGCAAGCACCGCCTCCGCATGCTCTTCTCGTAATGGGAAAAAACTTAGTGAAAAAAGCTCATCGACATAACGAATTTCAGTAAAGTAAGCTTTTTCTGAAAGCATAAAATGTCACTTCGTTTATTGCATTTACAAAGTTTCTAACATTTTCTATAACTCGCCGACAATCAAAATTTTTTGTTAAATGTATGAAAAGACTATTCAAATTAAACTTATAGCTTAAAGCTTAGACGAAAGCTGCGACAGGATGAAGATGAAAAAAGAAAATACCATTTTTTATCATTTTCTCCACTTTGTTAGCTTTGTATTACCTTTATCAAAGAGATTGGATATCCCTGATCATTTATTTATCTGGATTTTTTTAGCTAAGGAGTTTATAAAAATTTTTAATAATAGCAATAGGGTTTGATCTGCTAAGTTTAAACTTGCCACATTAGGGATCCACACTTAAATGACCCATTATGATAGCAATGATGAGCTTAAGCCCTTTAATCTCTCGATGCAAACAACTTGACAGAGAATGGTGAGTCGAAAAAACTGGTTTCTAATTACGAAATTAAATCACGCCTTAAATGCTTTTGATTATTTCTATTGCCTGTAGCCATTTTTTGCCAAAACGAAGCTATCTTAATTTCTAAATAGATGCGCTTGCTGACTATAAAAAAAGCTCTAGTAGACACTGCCTTTTCTCGCTTTAAAGACAGGATAGACATCAAATTTTTGCGTAAAGAAGTAAGTTCTAAATCATTTAAAATAGTGTCGATTAAAACAGATGAAAAAAAACCTATTTTCCCATTATTTTCTTGTCTCCTGGCTTTTTCAACAAAATCATTATTTCAATCAATAATTAGAAATTATTATTTAATTATTTCCCTAAATTATATTAAAAAACGAATTATCTAATTTGAATTTTTCTTTTATTTTAATTCTAAATCATTATATAATTTTTACAATTTTTATGAGGACAAATGAATAATGAATGCTGTTAGTTGTACGAGTTATGTTAAACATTCCTTTTTAGAAAGGCAAATGCTAGCCATTTCAGGAAAAGCGAATTTCTGGGGCACTATTCTATTTATATCTTCTTTATTCGTTCCAAAAATTTTGGCGCATTCCGGAATTTTTTCCTGTTTTAGAAATAAAAAAGTCAAAAATTTAAGAGATATGAATCTGCCAGGGTCCTGTCAAAAAACAAGATTTTTTGTGACTTCTCATTTCGCCGATAGAGATCCAGCCCCTGCCTACTTAGATGAAATAGAGCGTCAACCCCAAAAACGGGCTTCTTTAGGTACACAGGGAACAGCGGGCAGACAGGAGAATTCTCTAGGTTCTAAAAAAGGAGGAAAGTTATCTAGGGCCTATGAGGAAGACGATAGCGAAGATAATGATTTTCGATCGCACTTTCAAAATCTAGCATTAGCAAACTTGAAAGCCGATGGTCTAGGCAATATTTTAAACTTAGGAGCTAACAGGCAAAAATACTTAGCTTACCTCCATAAAAACCAGTCGAAAACTTTTAAAAATCTCTTTATCGAAGTTCTCAACAGGGAAGAAGAGGGCCTGCTTATAGATTGTCTTAAGCTCATGGACAGGGAAGAGTTAGATGAGATTTTAGCAAATTTTAGCAATTTCAAATTAAAATTCGGCGACAAAACAATCCTTTCTCATAAGGTGATTTTAGAAACCTTGCTTGGAGACTACTTTAAGCGCCTATTTGCCTCTGAAATGCTTGAAGTAAATTACGGCGAAATTCACTTGCAAGAGGAGGACTACGAATTATTCGAAAGCATTATAAATGCCTTAGCTTTTGATAAGCCTCTTATTGTTAATGGAGATAACTTACGAGGGTATTTAGAAATCTCTGAAAAATACTTCCTTTCTACTTTAAAAAGGCAGTGCGAAAAATTTATAATAAGCAATCTTACTGATTTTGAAGATTTAAGTGAAATTTTCGAACTTGCAGATAGGTATCACCTTAAAACCATCCTTGACAAGTTAGTTAGAAAGGCTTTAGGAGAAAAAGATCAATCCAAATGGGACTTTTTAAGTCCATACTTACCTAAAATCCAAAAATTGCAAATCAAAGGTTTTTATAACCAAAGCCTCCTCAATCAATGTATAGGTTTAAAAAAACTCAGCATAGCATCTGAAGATAAAACTTTTTTACAATCACTGCATTATTTTCCGCATCTAAAAAGTGTGAGTATTATCTGCTCGGAGTTAAAAGACAGTGACTTGGAAAATTTGCAGAGGTTGCAATGGCCTTGTTGCAAAATGACCCTCACATCGAATTTAAAATAGCATGTAAATAAAAAATGCATGGGGTAGTCTGTTTCTGACTAAAGAAAACGGGACTACCCATGCAAACTGAACCGACTTATCGTATCCGAAATTGCTATGAGTATAACAGAGCTCTCATTCAAAGAGGAAGCATAACCATCTGGATTGATGAAAAGGCTATCAAGAACTGGTTTTCTTCCTATCACACCTGGCGAGCTGGTAGACCCTGCCACATATTCTGATGAAGCTATCCTGATGCTGCTGGTTCTTGGAGAAGTATATAAACGCTCACTAAGTAGCTTACAAGGATTTTTCCAGTCACTTTTTACAGCAGAACGGTGGCCACTTACCCATTTTTCTTGGGCATTAAAGTTTTGCTAGCTAAGTAGGGAGTAAACGTGGTTGTTTTACTATGGCTGTGCTGGTGTTCCTGAATATAAGCCGCGCAAAACCTAGGGCTAACTTCTAAGAATTGCTTTATGCGTGTTCTAACGCTGTCTAGATAGCAAGCTTCTAACATAGCTTGCCTCCATTCTTCTACAACAGGATTCTCGATAGGAGGATTTTGATCCCGTTCGGGCAAAGAGAGTAAGATGTGTTCATTTTCTCTTTTGCACTCTAAAAATATCCTAAACAATCTGCTATTACTTTTAATAGATATCCAAAAATTCTTTATTTTTTTTCGCTCTTGATTATTCGATAATTTTATTTCCTTTGCTTCGCGGCTTAACTCCAGATATAAGTGATCATTTGAGGATCTTTTTTTCTTAAAAAGGCCTCTATTAAGTAGGGAGTTTTTCAAATAGAACCCCAAAGGGGTTAGATATTGATTGTACACGTGCGTTAGGGAATCAATAATACTCTTAAAGATTTTTTTTATTTTTTCTAAAAGTGAGCAAAATGAAGAATTAATTTGCTTAAAATTAACTTCAGAAGTTGGAAATAAATTTTTTGTAATAGATAGCATAAGAAAATTATGCTTCAATTCTCTAAAAGTTACAATTATTTTAATTGCTTTAGCAAGATGCACAACAGACTTAAATACCTATTTAATGTAAGTTGCAAATAACTAATTTGGTAGAAAATTTGTTGCAGCTGCAACAAGAAATCCTAACACTTTAATCTCGAAGC